>NZ_JASAUS010000037.1:0-65921 GCF_029953005.1 Bradyrhizobium sp. Mp27
CCACCACCTGCTTTGTTACGAAGCAGGCAGCGCAACAGACCAACCTGTAGGGGGTCAATTTTGGACGCCGATCCCCCGGCTTAGGGGGTCAATATTGCAAGCCGAATGACAGTCCGTGACGAGAGTGCGACCGCGCCCGGCAAGCTGAAGGCGTTCATCAAGAGCAAGATCACGGCGGTGTCCGGCCTGTTCGGCGGCCTGTCTGTCACGTCCTTCCTGGGCGTGCTTCAGGATTGGAAGGTCATCGTCGCCCTGGGCACCTTCATCCTGATCGGCCTCGCCCTCTGGATTTGGATGGAGAAGAAATGATCAGGCAGTTCTTTGTGAGCTTGAACGACAAGCTCGGGCTCGGCGATCTGCTTTGGCAGATTGCGGCCTCCGACGTGGTGATCCTTACGCTCGCGGCTCTCGTCTTCGTCTGCATGATCGTCGGCCACTTCCCGATCATCAGCAAGCTCCCGGCCGTAGCGCCTTACGCAAGCGTGGCGGCGGTTCTCGTCTACGTCTTCCTTTCGGCGCAAGCGTTCCTTGTCGGCTACCGCTTCGCGGATGGCCGTGCCGAAGCCAAGGCATTGCGCGAGGCGGTCGCGGTTCGAGACGACCTGCTCGCGCGGCAAAGGTCGAGCTTGAATCTGGCGCTCGACGCGGCCGAGACCGCAGTGAAGCAACGCGACGAAGCGGCGCAGCGCGCCCAAGATGCACAGGACGAAATCGATGACTATGAAGAACGCCTCAAGGCTCGCCCGAACGCTGCTTGCCTGCTCACTCCTGACGATTTCACTGGCGGCGTGCAAGACCACGGAAAGCGCTAGGCCGTCGCCCGACTTCGCCGTGCCGCACGAGTCCACGCTCGTTCTCGACGAAGTGCCCGCGCCGAAGACCGCGCCCGGCATGGACGCGCGAGTGGCGTGGAAGCTCGAAGAGGCGGCGCGCAAGGAAGCGAACAAGCGGCTCCGCATCTCCCGTTCCAACGTGCGCAATGTGCGCCTCAACGCATCGGCCCAAGGCAAATGATCACTATCCCCGAATGGCTCTTCGGCCTGCTCGGCACCGGCGCTGGCGCGATCATCGCGCTTCTGATCCGCAACGCGGTTGCGCACACGAAGAACGAGGCATCGGCGAAAGCCGGGCAGGCCATCGCCAATGAGGCGAAGGCGGCAGCCGCCGAAGCGCAGCGGCTCGCCGCCGCGACCGAACGCGATCTCGCGCAGTTCCGCGAGAGGGTCGCACAGGAATACGCGACCATCAATTTGATCGACCGGCTCGAAGAGCGGTTGGTGCGGTCGCTCGACCGTATTAGCGAACGCTTTGACCGCTTTTTGACACGGAGCGGGGAGCCGTCGGCCTGAGTAGTTGATAGTCTGGCGAGAGAGTGATCGTCAGTTAAGGGGTATTGCTCGCTGGATTTCCTCAGCTTGCGCTGCCGACAAATCGGCGACCTGCCCGAATAGCGCGCGCCATTCTTCGAACAGCATTTTGATTTTGTTATTGGAGGTCAGCTTGACGTTGCGTTCTAACTCGCTCGCAAGCGCCGCCATCATTTCGGTGCCCACCTGCGATCCGTGACCGAAGTCTTCAATAAGATTGCCTGCAGTTACAGCGCGGCGCTTTGCATCACGGCACGCTTGAGCGACAAGCTCAACAGACGCCTGATTGAAAGGGAGAAGATTGCGGTGAGAGATCACGCCATCCTTATGGAAGGCAAAGCAAATGTGGTCCCCATCAGTAGCGATTCCGATGTAGTCCTCGGGCGCAAGCCCCTCCGATTTTGCTCGTCGGACAATGTACTTGTCTAATCGTTCGTTGATCGCTTCTTTGAAAGCATTGCTTTTAATGCTCCCTTTGAAGAGACCTTTATCTTTAAATTCAATTATGACTTGATTGTAAGAAGCATCGTTTCTTTCCCGCTCCGCGTGGAACACGATTTCAAGTTCATTCTCGATATGCTTGAGCCAACTCTTTCGCAGTTCCTCTTCGTTTGCCCAGTTTACGCTGTCTTTTTTTAGTTTCGAATAAAGAGAAGACACGGCTGACCCCCGACTCAATACCTTTAGCTTTAGCCTTCATATCGGCCGCAGAGAAGCCCCGCCGAGGCGGACAAACAC
The DNA here is from genome assembly GCF_029953005.1 of Bradyrhizobium sp. Mp27. Lineage (NCBI taxonomy): Bacteria > Pseudomonadati > Pseudomonadota > Alphaproteobacteria > Hyphomicrobiales > Nitrobacteraceae > Bradyrhizobium > Bradyrhizobium sp. Mp27. Next base: position 2,106 of record NZ_JASAUS010000037.1, read on the forward strand.
GCCGCAAACGGCTCGGGCAATCTTGTAGATGTTGACGAGGCTCATTGCGTTCGCCGCGTTCAACACCCCCGATGTAGCTTCGGTCCAGACCCGCCAAATCCGCCAGCTCCTCTTGAGAGAGGGCCGCTTTTTGCCGCAGTTCTCGGACCCGCTTTCCGAAGCTTTCCCGAATCAACTTGACAGAATTTTCATCCATGCGGGATTCGGGTCACATGAGCGCGATGAGTCCACGGACTTTGCGTACCATCCGTCATAATTGCACCCACCGTAGTTGCAATAATTCACCAGCTAAACCCACTATGTCACAACATGCGTGGGACCTTGGCCTGTGTTCATGGTCCGTTCTACCGTTGATTTATGGCTGTGGAGACCCAGGGCGAGGCGTGGCAACTCGGTTGGCGCATCACCGCATGGTGTGCGTTCGGCAATAGCGACGGCATGCGCTCGATCAGATCGTGCATCTGTCAGTATTTCATCGAGTCCGTCGAGGCGGACGAAGGCTGGGATAAATGCTACTGAACTGATCTCGCGTTGCCGCGCGAAGCGGGCTCTCCTGTCTTTGATCTTAATGGAGAAGCCCCGTGTCCCGCGAGAATCCCTTTGCCGTCCCCTTCGATGGTCCCGCAATCGATTGGGTGCCTATTGTGCCGGGTGCAAGTCCCCTTGCTCAGCCGATCCGAGCGATCCGCGCGAACACCGCTGGCACCGTGACCGTGACGCTGAAGCGCGGGGGCGCGAGCCGCGTGATGAATTTCGCCGCCGGTGAAACGCGGACCATTTGGGCTACGCACGTAACGGCTGCGACCGCTACGGGCTTGGAAGGGGCAGTCTGATGCGGCTCGGGTTCGGCATCGGGTTGTCGTATCCGCTCGCTGGGATTGTCCTGCCGCCGAACTTCCTGGCCTATTCTGAGGACGTGTCGAAGTTCTCATGGCTTACGGGCGGCACGGGAGCGGCGATCCCGCGCGTATTCTCGAATGGCACGACGTTGGCTGTTGGGACGAGACAGCCGCTCCCCGACATTCCCGGCGGTGAGGCCGGGAAAGGATTTACCTGCACGGGCTTTTGCCAGGACCCCGATAGCACCGACGTTTGGGTCGGCAACTTCGGGGGGACTCGCGGCTCTGGCGGCGTCACGACGCCGACCAGCATCGTGCGGCTGTCGGCGGACGGTTCGAGCTTGGTTTCGCAAATCCAGACGGTGCAAGGCATCGGCGGTTTGCAAGGTGTCGCGTTCGTGACGGCGGGTGCGCTGCGCTGTCTTGCCTATGTCAGCGGCGCGAACAACAACGTCTATTTCATGAATCGCGACGGCTCTATCCCGCGTGCTCCGCTGGTCTTGCCGTTCGTCCCTAACGCGCTCGCCTGGGATGACACTCGTCAGGCGCTATGGGCTGGCGACGCGGCCAACGGCGATGTGTGGTGCGTGACTCTGAACGGCGTGATGCTGCGATACGCCGACTTCAACGGCGGATGGGGAGGACCCATCGACCATATCTGCCCGGACCCGTCGCGAGGGGCCGCCGGATATCTCTGGCTCACCGCTGGCGCGAACGGGTCGCCGGGCATGTTGCTCGCTTGGGACATCGCCAAGGACCAACTTGTCAATCGCTGGCTACTCGATAGCGCGCACGCCGTTGAGGGCTTGCTGGTCAGTGGCACGTCACTCAAGGTCGTCAGCGACGGCTACTATCATATGTTCGGCAGCGCGCCCAATTCGGCGGCCCCGTACAACGTCAACGAGATGCAGACCTACACGATTCCGGCCATTACTCAGTGGCGCTACTCCCGCGTGTTCAAGGCGGGCGAGATCGTCGGTCCTCCGGTGGCGGGTGGGCGTCAGCCCTACCGTCTGATCCTCGACCGTGGAGACGGCAATACGAGCGCTGACTTCACTCTCATCACGCGCGACGCAGACGCCTCGATCAACGGGCAGGTTGCTAACATGGCGTGGACCGGGAAGTCGATTGACCCCGCTGTCACCGCCAACATGGCGATGCGGCTGCTCAACGGAACGGCGACGAACTTCACCTTCGGAGCCGACTATGTGCGTCGCTCGCTCTCGGCGATGTTCGCGAGCGGTGCGAACAACACGCAGCTTGGCACGCGCGGCACCATGTCGCCGGACAACATTGTCAACGTGGTTGGGACGGCTCTCGCCGTGAACCTCGGAACGGCGGCGCTCGAATACGCCGCTCGCCCCGGAGCCTAGTCAGTCGATTGCGTAAACGCGATCCTGCGTCGTCCAGACGCAGGACTTCTCTCCCTTCGGCCGAATGCAGGCGACGTGAGCGTTGGGGACTTCGACAACGAAGATATCCATCCCCTTGCCGTATGATTTGCATCCTTCGGCCGCGCCCTTCGCGAGACCCGCATCAAAGTCCGCCTTCGCCGTCTTCAACACGGCCTGCAAACCTTCGAGCGTAGGGCAGGCCAGGGCGGTCGTGTGCAGCACGCCGGATTGCCCGACTTCCAATCGCTTTGCCGCGTGCGCGGAGACGACCGTGGCGATCACGGCGGCGGTTGCAAGGGCTACTCGAATGGGCATGTCACGGGCCTCCTAATCGCTACTGTAAGCCATCGCCGTTGAGGCGGGACGACTTCTGCAACTGACTTGGAGCACCGTCATGAAGAAGTAAACCCGTTCTCATGTCCTTGATCGAGCCTACTGAAATCTGAGACCCGATCTCGTTCTGACGGCGGCCTTCGTACCCGCCCGGCAATGCAACAGTGTCGCAACCGTTCCGACGACCGCGATCCGCAAAAATGTCTAGAGAACGATAAGGTGGCCGTGGGCGACACGGCATTTCCGAGACCCGCCGGGGAGACCCGCGCGGGTCTCATTGTGTTTAGACGGTCCTTAACCACGAAACCTAGCGGCTGGGACTCGCGTTCGTCCGGCGATAGGATCGACACATGGCCCGCATCATCCGCATGATGCCGCTCTCGGGCGGCGACCGTAAGCACTACGCTCGCGAGCTTGCGCGCACCGAGCGGCTGCACGCGGAGTTGGAAGTGCGGATGACGGCCGCCTATGAGGCCGCGCACCGGCTGGCCTGCGAAGAGTGGAACGCGCGGCGCTTCCTGGGCGGCGAGGCTGATCCTTCACCCTCTATCGCGGCGGCGATCCAAGCGGGCTTCACGCTGCTCGAAGTGAAGTGTGCGTCCTGCCGCCACTTCGAGCGCGTGTCCTTGCCCGATCTCGTCTGGCCGCGTGAGAAGCCGATCCACTCGCTTGCGAGGGTGCTCTTCTGCCAACCGTGCCGTGTCGGGAGCGGCGCGACGCGGCGGCCGAACCTGATCTGCCTCTGCGCGCCCGGCACGACCACGGAGCCGCCTAGAACACCCGCGAGAAAGCAGGGTGGGCGCGGTTCTTGATCTTGCGCCAATCGCATGTGCGGGGCCGGTAGCGCGTCTCACGTTGCTTCGAGACAATGCCTTCGAGCCCGGCCTTGCACGCCGCCTGGAACAGGCCGGGGCCTAGCTCGCCCGGCTGGAACGGGGCAGCGAAGATCGCCGCGTTTGGATCAGTGAGCAGCCGCCCCAGGCGATCCTTGCGCTCGAACAAGGGTAGCTCCCGAAGGTCGTCACCGGCGAGCGCCAGACAGTCGAAGGCGTAAAGTTGGGCTTCCGAGTTCCGCTTGTTGGAATGCAGGGCGTCGAAGTCGGCGTCGCCTTGCTCCGTGAGGATCACGATCTCGCCGTCGAGCACGAAGCGCTTGGTGCGGAGCTTCAAGGCGGCCTCAACGATCAGGGGGTAGCGCCATGTCCAATCGAGAGCGGCTCTGGACCGTAGCAGGACGTGATCGCCGTCGCGTTCCAGAAGGCCGCGATAGCCGTCCATCTTGATCTCGTGGAGCCAATCGCCACCGGCCGGGACGACCTGGGCGGCCTTCGGAATGCAATACTCGAAACGCTTTTGCATATGCCGGATGTAGTGACCGGCGGGCGGAAATGGAGTCTTGACAGTCGCGCCTCTTGTCCGCATATTGCGGACATGGCTGAGCGGAATTGTCCCCGGCCTCTTGTGAGGGAAACCCCAATGTCGGAAGCTACCACGATGGATCAGCAAGAGCAGGTCGCGCGCATCGAGCGCATGCAGGAAGAGACCCGCAAGTTCGTCGCCGAGCAACACAAGCTGATGGCCGAGCGCGGCAAGCTGTCGCGCGATATTGTCCTCGCTCCTTGGCAGCTTGTCGTCACGACGCTGACCGCCGGTGCCGCGCTGTTCGGCGCTGGCGCGGCCTTCATGAAGCTGGTCGGATGACCGGCGAACGGTTCACCGAATGTCTGGCCTCGCTGCGGTGGACGCAGCGGGGCCTCGCCACGATCCTCGACTGCGACGACCGGCTAGTGCGGCGCTGGGCGGCAGGGCAGGCCGACATCCCGGCGAGCGTTGCCGCATGGCTTGAAACCCTCGCGAAGTGCCACGATGCGGTCCCGCCGCCGCAGGGATGGAAGCGGCGTGTGGCGACCCAAGATTAGGGGTGCGCTCTGTGATACAAATTGGGATCAATTTGGGATACAGAACTAAGGCTTAGACCTAAATTCTCTAATGAAATCAACTGGTAGTGCCGCCCCATGGTTCCCTCCGAGCGCACCAAGGCATGTAACCAATTGAAATCTAAGTGTTGTTTCCGGGTGGCTTGAAAGCCGCCCTTTTGCGGCGCGAATTGCGCCAACAAGCCCCCTGGAAGTTGATGCAGACGCCGGAGACGGGATACCAGGTGGCACGCCGCGCTCGTGCGGTAGAGTCTCCGCTGGCGACGCTGTAACGCCGTCAATTGGAGCTCAGAAGACTTCGAGCATAGTCGCTCCGCAGCGACTCCCAAACCTCGATATCGCGATCGCGTGCGAGCAGTGCGGGAAGTGCCTTATTCCAGGCGTCTCGATAGGGTCGCTTGATCTGAACGTTCACTACCTCGTCATGGCTCTCCCAGGTCTCGTAGAGCATGAAGCGATTTTCGGACGCCGGATCGCGATGCAGGACCGCTTGATGAAACGTCGGCTCGTTTCTCATCGCGTCGAGCACCGCCCCGAGCAGCCGCAGAAAATTCGTGCGCTGCTCGGGCACGACGTCAAACTTGATGACATAGGTGACCGGCACGGTGCTTCTCCTCGGCATGTGTTCGGGCGTGATTGCCGGCGACGGACCAGCGTTTGCACGGCGGTCGTCCCTTAGGCTGGAAAGAACTGGTAGTCGGCGACGATTTTTCCGCTGTCGTCGACGACGAGGAATTCGAGCCCGCGGGCCAGAACGGAATCTCCGCCGGCTGGAAGCATTTCCCAGTGAAAGACCACGGTGTCGTGCACCCGGCGTGCATCGCCGGCCGCTCGAAACCGGTTGCGATTGTTCCTGACGTTCTTCTCATGGGATTCGCGCACCCGTCGCTCGAGGGCTTCCCGGCCTTCGACCTTGCGGTCGCCAACATAGTGCCGCCCCTCGGGGCCCCACAGTTCCGCGATCCGGCTCTTGCGCCGCTCCGTATCGGTCTCGTTCCAGACGGCGACGTAACGGTCGGCCAGACTGCTTGGGCTTTCCATGATGATCTCCTCGGCATGATTGGTCCTGCCTCAGCGCCATGGCTCGGACCTTCGCCAGGCCCGGGAAGGGTGCTTCACGCGACCGCGCTCGGTCGATAACCTCGCAGGTCAAAAACACGCTGACGTGCGGCGCGAATATGACCTCGGAGGTCATGGTGTGGCGGACGCGGCGCTTGGTAGGATGTCGCATGTCCGGCCGCGCAGTTGAATTCGGCGTATTGCTACGGAGGTGGCGGGTCAGCCGGGGGCTGTCGCAGACGGCGCTTGCGCTGGCCGCAAACAGCTCGACCCGGCATCTGTCATATCTGGAGACGGGTCGTTCGCGTCCGAGCAGGGAGATGGTCCACCGCCTGGCTGAGCAGTTGAACCTGCCGTTGCGGGATCAAAACGTGCTTCTGCTCGCCGCAGGCTTTTCGCCCGCCTTCGCCGAGAGGTCTCTCGAAGAGATGTCATCCGCCAAATCCGCGATGGAGCAGGTCCTCCGGGTCCACCTTCCTTATCCGGCGTATGTGCTGGACCGACACTGGAACGTCGTCCTGTCGAACGCGGCGCTGCCGCAGCTTTACGAGGGGTGTTCTCCGGAACTGCTTCGCAGTCCGGTCAACGCCGTGCGCCTCATCCTGCATCCCGATGGCATGGGACCGCGCATCGAGAATTTCGTCGAGTGGCGCGCCCACACCGTCACGGTGCTGAAGCAGCAGATCGAGGCGAGGGCGGATCCCGTCATCCAGGCTCTTTTGACCGAAGTATCGTCCTACCCGGCTCCCAAGGGGAGCGTGGCGCTCGCATCGCGAGATGGTCCTCAGCGATATGTTTCGCCACTTCGTGTTCAAACCCGTCTCGGCGGAGTCTCGTTCCTGAACACCACGACCGTTTTCGGTGCACCCGCAGATGTCACGCTGTCGGAGCTTGCTCTCGAAATGCTGTTTCCGGCTGACGAGGCCACGATCGCCATTGTGAACGACATGGTCGAGGAGACCAGATTGTCGGTTGCGAGCAATCCGCTCACCTCCAGGGCTGGTTGACCTGTCTGGTCGGGCTCCACGTGTGTCGTCGAGGGGCAGAGGCGGCACGCGTTCTCCGAGCAGACAATTTGACTTGCGAGATCATCGACTCTCTCCACTGCACGGCGCACCCTGGCGCAGCAGCGAGGGGCTCGCCGCGAACGATGCAGGGGCAGCTCGAGGGAGAACAGAATGAACAGGCGTAATCTTCTGATGGCATCAACGATGGCCGCGCTTGGCGCGCGGCTTTCGTCAGGCGCGGTCGCAGCCGAGCGAGCAAGCGATGGGAGAGACAAGATGGTCGGCGTTAACGACATCGTCGTGCGGTATCTGGCGGCGTGGAACGAGCGGGACGCGAAGCGACGGCGCGATCTCGTCGCCGCGACATGGACCGAGGACGGCACCTATGTCGACAGAGTTCGTGATGGGCGCGGGCACGACTCCATCGACGGCATGATCGCGAAGGCCCAGGGCCAGTTTCCTGGCTACCGGCTCAATCTCGCGAGCGGTATTGAAGCCCATCATGACCATGTCCGCTTCTCCTGGGTCGCGGGCGCCACTGCGGATGCACCGCTCTACATCAAAGGCACCGACTTCGCCTTCATTGCCGACGACGGCCGCTTCAAGTCTGTCGTCGGCTTTGTCGACGCCGCTCCGGCGCCCGCGGCGCGATAGGCCGGGATTCAAAGGCGATAAGCCATTGACACGAAAAATATTCTCGTAACCCCCGATTCTCGCATGTTGCCTGCAGCGAACGCTGGGATGCTTTTTGGTGAGGGACAGTAAGGTCGAATTGCACTTGCGGTGTTGCCGATGGCAATTCGAACTGAACATCAAGCAGGTTGCTGATCACCGCGGCAACGACACCAGTAGCCAGACGCCGGTGGCCGCACTCGCAATGCCGGCGGCGCGCGCGATCCATCGTCCAATCGGCGTAAGCTTCTCCAACAGGACGAGCAGGGCCAAAAGCGCAATCCAAAGCACGTTCATCACCCCGCCCACGAACAAAAGCGCCATAAAGACCCAGCAGCAGCCGACACAATAGCCTCCGTGCCGCAGCCCCAGCAGCAGGCAGCCTCGCAGGTCGTCGCGAAAGCCGCCGTGGCGCATCAGGAAAAGAAATGGCGACTGGCATTGGGCGAGACAGACGTCCTTGAGCGGTGTCCATTGATAGACTCCCGCCGCGATCAGCATGATTGCACTGAGCAGATTGCTGGCGATCGTCATCCGGGAATCCAGCAGGACTGCCCGCTCGATCGCCCATTGGAGTAGGGTTGCTGCCAGCGAAAAGCCGCCCCAGGCGAGGAGATAACCGGCCGCAAACCAGCCGGTCGCAGCGAACGGCTTGCCCTGCGCTTTCCCTTGTCGACCCACGCGGGCGTACAGGAGGATCATGGGCGCTGCCGAGGGGGCCATCATTCCGACCATCATAACCACCCACATCAGCAACACATAAGCGAACTCGATCGCTCGCCATGGCTCGCTCGCCGGCAACATGATTCCGATCCCGGCCGGGATCATGCGGAACCCGGTCATGTCCATGCCGCCCATGTCCATGTCCTTGGCAAGCCAGAGCACATAGCTCCATGCCAGCGCGACAATGATCCCGATCGCGCCGCCGACGATCCAGCGATCGCGCCGCAGCACGGTTTCCAGGGGGCCGTCGGTCATTTGCGATAAGTGTTGCCGGCCTTCTCGCAAGGCCGGATCAGGAGTTGCATCACGCCTGGTTCGACCAGCGGATCGGCGCATAGAGGCCGTTCTTGCCGGAATTGTCCCAGCGCATGCCATGATCGCTGAACGTATTACCGGCGGCGCCGACTGCCATCACCATCCTGTCAGGGCTGACTGGATGGCCGATGTTGGCCCACATTTCTCCGCTCGGATGCATGGTCGGCAACGGGTCGACGGACATGTGCAGGATGCCTGGGATTTCCGCGGACCGCGTCTTGCCCTCAATTCGGAATGTGATCGGGACCTTGCGAACCCCCAGGTTCTTGCTGATCAGCGGTGTGAATGCGGCCATCGGACCACCGGCGGCGCCGGTGAAGATTGCAGCTAGAGCCTCGGTCTGCTCATCGTTGGCGCGCTGGTCGATATAGGCGGCCACCGACCAATCTCCGTCTGCCATGATCCCCGGCGCGTGGAGGATAACCAGGACATTGAGTCCATCGAGCTCGATGTCGCCATAGCGGCCGCTCTCGACGTGGAAGATCAGCGGTACGTTACAGAAGCCCTCGGTCGGTCGCGCGGTCAGCGGCGGAGCCGCCGACACGAGGCAGGGACACACGATGCTGCAACTGCAATTCTCGAAGTAGTCACCGGAAAGGTGCCATGGGACATCCGCCATCGCTATCTCCCGCTAGGCCGAACCCGTTAGATTACTTTCGAATAAGCTACGTGGAGTTGAAAGTTACGCTGCGTGGCGAAGTCCCGCAAGCTGAAGTCCCGCAAGCCATTGTGAGGTTCGGTCAATCCACGGGAAGAAGCACCTATCAGCTGGAGATCCACCTGAACTCTTTGCCTATTTCCGCAAGCCATTGAAACTTCAATAAATGCGACCGCCCTCCGAGCGCGCCAAACGGCGGATCGCGGCGCTTTAGCCGGGGTAGGGGCCTGTTTCTGCCGAAGTGCCCTCTCAGATCAAGTCGATGATCTTGATCATAGAACATCAGACGAAAGAGGCTGCATCGGACGAGATGCGTCTGAGCGAATCTATTCAGCCAATCTGATTTGCCGAGATTGACCACGGCAGCCTGGCGCGGCGGCGGTTCCCAATCGATTGTGTCGAAACTGAAATTATAGACTTCCTCCGGCGTGATCATCGAAACCTGTGGCCGATGAATCCGCAGATGCCTCATGTCGCTTTCGTTAGAACAGTGCGCGTCCGGTTGGAATGAGTTGGAGCGGGCAAAGCCTGGAACACCGGCCACACCGCGGGATCCTCCCTGCTCACGCAATTGTTCCTGGACGTAGTCTGCCAGGGGCGCTGGTCGATCGACACCTTCTTATTGCGTTTCTATGCTATCACATCTTATAATTGATGAACTCCGAGAGACACGAAATATCGGTCGCTGGCTTCCGGGTCCGAACACGGGCGGCTGGAGTCGAGCACCTTTGCAAGGAGGGCAGCATGACACTCAAGTCGGGATTCCAATTCGCGGAGGCGCAACTTCTGCTTGAGATGGCGCAGCATGCCTACGCCGGCACGCCATCGCTGACCGAAGCGGTGGCAACCTGCGGCGTGCCCTCTGTGCCCGATCCAAGCTCAAATTGGGCGATCCGCAAGGACCTCACCCCGACGAGTGCCACGCTATTGGATAATTACTGGCAGGTCTGGCAGAACCAGAGTGACACCACCCAATACGCGATCGCAGTGCGCGGCACGGTCGCAAGTGCGGCCAGCGTGTTGGCCGACTTGCTGTTCCCCCTGATCAACGCGCGTTTTGACGTGAGGCTCGGTCCGATCTCGCTGCCGTTCTATCTTGCCCGCGATGAGGGTGACAGTGCGGTGAAAGCCGGTGTGCATTCGGGCTTCGCTCTGAGTTTGCTGCTCATGCTGTTCACCACCGATAGCCCGTTGTTCGTGACCTTGGGGCTGCTCGCGGAGCAGGGCAACGACGTCTACATCACCGGGCACAGCCAGGGTGCCTCGATTGCCACGCTGCTGACCTCGCTGGTCCGGCACTCGACGGATGTTTTTAAGGGGCCGGCCTACAAGACCTATACCTTCGCGCCTGCCAAGGCCGGCAACGACCACTACGCATACGATTACGCGCGGCTTGCCGCCGTCGACGGATACGGTTGGGCCGTGACGTCGACGCAGGACTGGGTGCCGCAGGCACCGTTTGCCCTGGAGTGGATATCAGACCTCAACACGCCAAATCCGCTGCGTGGGTTCGGCGGCAGTCCCAATCCCGAAGCAACGATCGCGCTCGGCGGCGTGGTCACCGACGGTGAGAACGCAGTCAATCGCGTTCGCGACGATGCGGTGAGGCGGCTCAGGCAGCGGGTCGATAGTCTCTCACTGAGGCTGACATCCGAGACGATCCATTTGACCGCCGCCGATCTCGGCGCGGCAACCGCCACACCGATCACGGGATCAACGATCTCGGACTTGATCCAACAGATCCTCGACCAGCTTCAGGCCTCGCTGAACTATGCCGACGTCGGCGCGCTGCTGCCGCTCTTCGCCAACCCGGGCGGCAACCCGACCGATGGGACGCCGGGATGCCAGAAGCTGGACTATTTCTGGCAGCACCACCTCGGCAACTACCTGAAATACATGAAGCAGCAATATGGCGGCTGAGCCGGGAAGGTGGTGCGCCCTCCGAGCGCACCACCTTCATCCTTATCGCTGTTTTGGCTGGATTTCGGCGACTGCCTCGCGCGGTGCTCGTTGGTCCAAGCGATCATCAGCTTGTCCGCCGGTCAAAGTGACCGGCGGAAATATGCTGTCGTAGATCGCACGCGCCTCACGGATGAGGCGCTGCCGCTCGAGCTCGGATTTCGGAACGAATCGAGCGACGTTGGTCATTTGCGTTCCGCGGCTTCGTCGGCGCGGCGCCAGACCGGGAAGGGGTCTTCGAGCTTCGCCCATTCCGTGACGTTCATCGCCGGCTTTCCCGGGACGAGGCAGGCATCCAGACGGGTGCGGAGCGAACCTTCATCCATACTGGTGCCGATGAACACGATCTCCTGGCGGCGATCGCCGTAGACGTCGTTCCAGTTCGCGCGCAGCTGCTTTCGCCAGGACGGGTCATCCGGCCATCTTTCCGCGGGTACGCTCGCCCACCAGAAGCCAAGCGCCTGCGTGCGCGTGATCGTGCCAGCCTGGCTGATCTCGCCAAGCCATTGCGGGCGTGTTGCCAGCCAGAAATGTCCCTTGGCGCGAATGACGCCGGGCCAGGGCTCCCTGACGAATTTGTCGAACTTTTCGGGATCGAACGGCCGGCGTGCGCGATAGACGAAGTTGGTCACGCCGTATTCCTCGGTCTCCGGCACGTGATCGGCAAAGCCGTAGAGCTCTTTGAACCAGAGCGGATGCTGCTGGGCCTTTTCGAAGTCGAACCTGCCGGTGTCGAGAATGCGATCGAAGGCGACCCGGCTGTGGTTGGCTTCGATCAGATCCGCTTCCGGATTGAGCGCGCGGATGATCTTTCGCGCTGCCTCGCGTTGTGCGGGCGAGGCGTCATCGACCTTGTTGAGGACGATGACGTCGGCAAATTCGATCTGCTCGACGAGGAGATCGACCAGCGTGCGCTTGTCGTTCGCCAGCGCTTCGCCGCGCTGATCGAGAAAATCCGTCGACGAATAGTCTTTGAGCAGGTTCACGGCGTCGACCACGGTGACCATGGTGTCGAGGCGCGCCACATCGGAGAGGCTTTCGCCGTCTTCGGAACGGAAATCGAAGGTCGCCGCAACCGGCAGCGGTTCGGAGATGCCGGTGGATTCGATCAAGAGATAATCGAAGCGGCCATTGTCTGCGAGGGCGCGCACCTCCTTCAGGAGGTCGTCTCGCAGTGTGCAGCAGATGCAGCCGTTCGTCATCTCGACGAGCTTCTCGTCAGTCCGGGACAGGTTCGCACCGCCATCGCGAACCAGATCCGCATCGATGTTCACCTCGCTCATGTCGTTGACGATCACCGCCACCTTCAGGCCGTGCCGGTTGTTCAGGACGTGGTTCAGCAAAGTGGTCTTTCCAGCCCCGAGGAAGCCGGACAAGACGGTGACGGGGAGTTTTTGCATGGAGATCGAAGAGCCTTTTCAAGGGGATAGGACGGTGACGCTTGGGGATGGGCATTGGGACCGGATATGTAATGTTATAACATTACATTCGTTGGCGGCGCCGACGTCAAGCCGTTTTGCGGCTCAGCTGAAATTCACGCGAACATTGAGGTGGATGATCGTTGGAGCGATCGGCTGCCGCTCAGCTCCAGCCAGCAGCGCGCTCGAAGGTCCCGCGCGGGCCTCTCAGCCATATTCGTCGCCGATCCCGTATTCCCGGTAGATCTCGAGCGGGTCCGTGTCCGGAAACAGGCGGCATTTGGCCTGGGCGAGGTGCAGGCTCACCGCCGACGGCTCCTTGTCGTTCGCCAGCATCTTGCGGATGTCGTCCATATGCGCGCTCGGCTGGTGTTTTGGTTCGAGCTGCTCCAGCGCGACAAGCGCGGTCGCCAGGGCCTCGGTCAGCACCCAGTCGTCGTGGCCCGTGATTCCCTTTTTCGGCATCGGCAGACCCCACATGCGGTGGCTGTGCCAATGTACCGTAGCTTCCGGCGAATCTCCATCGCGCAGCTGGCAACCTCGCGTTTACGTGGAACACGCAGGCCCCGGTACTCTCGCTTGCATTATGAACGCCCGTGGCTAAAAGGCGGCCGGCGATCGTATCTTTGTCGAAATAAAGATGGCGTAGACGGGTCGCATCGCTCAGGGCTGGAGCCGGCATGGTCTTTCTTAGCTTCGTCTACCGCTTCGTGACGAACTTCGCCTTCATGGCGATGGTCTATTTCAGCCTGAATTTCATGGAGAAATACCAGAACCGGGCGATCCTCGCGATCCTGGTGCTGGTCTATGCCGGCATGCGCGCGGCCTCGACGCTGCGTGCGTTCTATTTCTTCCAGAAGATCGAGAAGCTGGAGGCGGAGACCAAGCGCCTGCAGGCTCCGATCAATGACGGTTCGGGCGCAACGAACGCGCGCAAGCAGGTCGTGGCCGACGTTGCCCGGCTGCGCCGCGACGGCGAGCTCAAGTCCTATATGGACCTGTTCTTCCTGGCGCTGATCGTGCTGCTCTGCGTCGCCAACATCATGCGCCAGTAGAGCTTACTGCGCGCGCTTCTTCAGGCTGGCGACGCGGGTCGGATGCGTCACGGCACTCTTCGGTGCCGCGCCCTTCGGGGCGGTGCTCTTGGCAGTGCTCTTGGGGACAATGCTCTTGGGTGCGGTGCCCGTAGCCTGCGCGGTGTGCTCCGCACCGGCCGGCGCCGCGTGTGCGGTCCGATGTCCGCGCGACTTGCCGGCCTTGCCCTTGGCTGCACGGGGCGTCTCGGCCGCCATCGCCAGCCGCGTCGCGGCGCGCCGCGACAAGGTCGTCGACAGCAGGACCTCGACCGAGCCCTCGGGGATGGCAAAGAGATCGCGGTCGGGCACGGGCAGGGTGGCCGCGACATTCGCCAGCGCCATGGTCTTGTGCGGCAGCAGCGGCTGATGCTCGGTCTGCGCGTTGAGGTCGGCAAGCGAGGGCGCCGGCAGCGTCTTGGCCTGCGCGAACACGAAGTTCGGCACGGACGGCCAGCGGGCGATCGGCACGGTCTCGGTCGGTGGATGCAGCAGCCATTCCACCGGCGTGGTCGGCGTTGCCGGCCGGTCGGCGGTCGCGGGCACCACATGCACGATGCGATAGCCCTTCGCCTTCAAGTCACGGATGATCTTCGGCAGCGCCGCCACCGTACGGGGCTGGATGTCGTGCAGCAGCAGGATGCCCTTGCCCTTGGCTTCCAGCCGCTGGATCGCGAGCTGATAGACGCGGTCGGACGACACATGGCGCCAGTCGTCGGCGGGGAAGTCGGCGCTCCAGACCTGGATGCCGCGCGAGATCAGGAGGTTTTCGACGCCTTCGGCGCGCATCAAGCCGGGAATGCGGAAGAACGGCGCGAGCTTGGATGGATCGGTCATCGCGGCCGAGGTCCACTGGATGCCGCCGTTGATCTCGGCTTCGGCCTTGTCGATCGGCATCCGGTCGAACGTCAGCGGATGGCTCATGCTGTGCGTGCCGACAGTGTGGCCCGCGGCCACCAGCTTGCGCACGCCTTCCGGGTTCGCCTTGGCCTGCTCGCCGATGATGAAGAAGGTCGCCTTGATGCACTCGTCGTCGAGCAACTTGAGGATCTGGTTCGAATATTTCGGCAACGGACCGTCGTCGAAGGTCAGAACGACTTCGTGGTCTTTCAGCGGCAGCGTTTCGCGGTACTGCATGGTGCCGATGCGCGGATGCTCGCGCGGATCGACCACGAGGGTGCGGGAGGTCCCGAGTGCATCCGGATGGCCGGGACAGTCCGCCGCAAGGGCCGCCGGTGAACCGACGACCAACAGCCCCAGACAGAGGACGATCCACGATCGCGTCCGAACAACAACGCTACTTCCGATCATGAACCTCGTTTGCCTCCTTACGCGACTGCCGCCTTAATTGGTCGGAGACGCCCAGAAACGGTTCAGGCGCAATACCCTCTACATCCTTGCATGCCGTAGCATGAACAGACTGTTAATAGGGCCCAAATCACCCCATTTTGCGCCGCCGTGACATTACGGCATCAATGCGCATCGGCGCTCTTCTGTGATGTGCCCGCCGGCACGACGTGAACGACGCGATAACCGTTGTCCCTGAGGTACCGCAGGAAGGCCGGCATGATCGCGGCCGTGCGTGCCTTGGGGTCGTGGAAGAGGATGATGCCCTTGCCGGCGGCGGCGAGGCGCTCGGTGACGAGCTTCAATTCCTGCTCCGGCGTCATCTCGTTCCAGTCGCTGGCCCAGAGGTCGGCCCCGAACACGACGATGCCGCGTGACTGGAGCAGGTCGAGCTGCGCTGGCGTCCCCTCGAAATAGGGGAAGCGGAAGAACGGCGTCGAGGGCGTCGTCGTCGACACGCCTTTGAGCGCCATCTCGTCGGCTGCGATGCCGCGGTCGATCTCGCTCTTCGCCTTCTCGAACGGGATCCGCGCCATGAAGGGGTGCGACCAGGTGTGGTGGCCGATGGTGTGGCCCTCGCGCGCGATGCGCTTGACCATGTCAGGATGTTCGGAGGCGTGCAGGCCGATCAGGAAGAAGGTGGCGCGCACGCATTCCTGCGCCAGCGCCGCCAGCACCTTCGACGTCGTCGGCGGATGCGGGCCATCGTCGAAGGTCAGGACGACCTCGTGATCGGCGAGCGGCAGCGTCTGCGGAAAGCTCTTGAGGCCCACGCGCGGCGTGGTCTTGGCGTCGACGCTCAGAACGCGCGAGGTGCCGAGCGCGTCCTTGCGCGGGCAGTCCGCGGCCTCCGACGAGGCGATGCCGATGAGGCTCGCGAAGACCGCTCCCGCCGAGATCGACATCCATTTCAGCCGAAGCATCTTTGCCATTGCGCTCGCAGTTCGCTTGTGGGTATTGCCTGACCGTCAGCTCAGACCACTCGTTCCAACCTGTCAAACGGCGAGGCGCGCCATGGATGAACATATGGACGGTGCCCCATCCGCCGAGGCCTCGGTACTCGACCACGTTCCGATGCGCAATGAAGACGGCGAAATTCGTCACGAATTCGTCGAGGAGATTGCCCATGCGATCGAGGCCGGCGACAGCGCCGCGCTGCGCGCCTGCGTTGCCGAGCTGCACGAGGCGGATCTCGGCGATCTGATCGGAGCTCTCGCGCCCGACCACCGCGTTCGCCTGGTCGAGCTGACCGGGCGCGACTTCGACTTCTCGGCACTGAACGAGCTCGACGAGGGCGTGCGCGAGGAGATCCTCGAGGAGCTGCCGCCGGAGACCGTTGCGGAAGGCGTCCGCGAGCTCGAATCCGACGACGCGGTCGAGCTGCTGGAAACCCTCGACGAGGCGGAGCAGGAGGAGATCCTCGAGAAGCTGCCGTTGCAGGAGCGCGTCGCGCTCGAGCGCAGCCTGCTTTATCCCGAAAATTCCGCCGGCCGCCGGATGCAGACCGAGTTCATCGCGGTGCCGCAGGATTTCACCGTCGGGCAGGCGATCGACTACATGCGCGAGACGCCGGATCTGCCCGACCGCTTCTACGAGATCTACGTCGTGGACAAGGACCAGCACTGGCAGGGTGCGGTCTCGCTCGACGTCCTGCTCCGCGCCCGCCGCCCGGTGGCGCTTGCCGAGCTGACCGACGAGGATCGCCGCCGCGTCTCCGTCCTGGAGGACCAGGAGGAGGTGGCGCGCATGTTCGGCAAGTACAATCTCGTCGCGGCACCGGTGCTCGACACCCAGGATCGCCTGGTCGGCGTCATCACCGTCGACGACGTCGTCGACGTGATCGAGGAGGAGGCGGACGAGGACCTCAAGGCGCTCGGTGGCGTCAACAGCGACGAAGAGCTCTCCGATACCGTGTTCACCATTGCGCGGGCGCGGTTCAACTGGCTGCTGGTCAATCTCGCCACCGCCTTTCTTGCATCCTCGGTGCTCGGCCTGTTCGAGGGGCAGCTCGAGAAGATGGTCGCGCTCGCGGTGCTGGCGCCGATCGTCGCGAGCCAGGGCGGCAATGCCGCGACCCAGACCATGACGGTCGCGGTGCGCGCGCTTGCGACGCGCGAGCTCGGCTCCTCCAACGCCTGGCGCGTGGTGATGCGCGAAGGCCTGGTCGGGCTCGTCAACGGCCTTGCCTTCGCCTTGATCACGGGCATCGCGGCGGTGGCCTGGTTCAAGATCCCGGGCCTCGGCATCGTCATCGGGCTTGCGATCATCTGCAACCTCGTCGCCGGCGCGCTCGGCGGCATCCTGATCCCGATGGCGCTCGAACGTGTCAGGGCCGATCCGGCGGTCGCGTCAGGCACGTTCGTCACGACGGTGACCGACGTCGTCGGCTTCTTCTCCTTCCTCGGCATCGCGACGCTGTGGTTCGGGTTGAGGTAAGGCGCGCTATGTCCTCGCGTGTCCCGGGCGCGCTGCAACGCCCTTCGCGTTGCTGCGCAGAACCGGGACCCAGAAAGCAGCACGGCACGTGGTGGCGAAATGGGCCCCGGCTCAGCAGCACACCGCTGCGCGCTGCGCTGCGTCCGAGGCACGAGACCGTCTTCGCCCACCATCATCTTTAATCCGAACTTAAGCGACCTGCTGCATCATTGCCCGTGCTTGGGGGAATGAACATGCGGTTGCGGCTGAAGGCGGACGGACGGGTCGTCGAGTTGCGGGATGGGCAGGAGCTTCCGGTCCAGCCGTTTCCAGTCCAGCCATTGCCGGTCCAGCCGGCGGCCAATGCCGCCCCTGGCGAAGATGCCAGCTCGCTTGCGGTGCGCGCTCTGCGCCGTCGCGCCTGCCTCACCCAGATGGAGTTCGCCGCCAAGCTCGGCGTTCCCGTCGAGACGATCCGCAACTGGGAGCAGGGCAAGCGCGCCCCGCGAGGACCCGCCCGCGCGCTGCTCGCCGTGATCGCGCATGCGCCGGACACCGTGTTCCGGGCGCTCGCCAAAGCCTGACGTCGAGGTCGGGCGCGAACCTCCCGTTAGCATTGCCCTGAATATCCGGTCCGGCGCCGGCGTCGTCCGTTGGCACTGTCACGGGCCGGGTCCATAATAGCGCCGGATGATGTTTTGAGGCGATCGCAACAGAGAGGATTCCTCATGCTGTTCGTCGAGGCCAATGGCGCAAGGATACCGGCGATCGGGCTCGGGACCTGGGAGCTGAGCGGGCGCGCTTGCGGCCGCGTGGTCGAGCAGGCGCTGCGGCTCGGGTATCGCCACATCGACACTGCGCAGGTCTACGACAATGAGCGCGAGGTCGGCGATGGCCTGCGCGGCTCCGGCGTGCGTCGCGACGACATCTTCCTCACGACAAAGGTCTGGACCAACCATTTCGCGCCTCATGATCTCGAACGCTCGGTCAAGGAGAGCCTGGCCCGCATGCGGCTCTCCTCCGTCGATCTCCTGCTGTTGCACTGGCCCAATTCGCACGTGCCGCTGGAGGAGACGCTGGGTGCGCTGTCGCACGCCAAGCGCATGGGCCTGACCCGCCACATCGGCGTTTCCAATTTCACCGTGGCGCTGATCGAGCAGGCGGTGGCGCTCTCGCCGGAGCCGCTCGTCTGCAACCAGGTCGAATATCATCCTTATCTCGACCAGACGAAGGTGAGGGCAGCCTGCGACCAGCATGGCCTCGCGCTGGTCGCCTACAGCCCGATCGCCAGGGGACGCGTCAAGGCCGACCAGACGCTCGCCGGGCTCGGCCGCGCGCATCGCAAGACGCCGGCACAAATCTGCCTGCGCTGGCTGGTGCAACAGAATGTCGCTGCGATCCCGCGCACCTCGCGCGTCGAACGTCCGTCGGAAAACATCGATATTTTCGATTTCGAGCTCTCGGACGACGAGATGGCCCAGATCGCCGCGCTGGCAAATCCCAAGGGCCGCCTGACCGATTTCGGCTTCGCGCCAAAATGGGATTGAGAGGGGGCCGCTGTATGCTAGGACCGGCGTGGCAACCCAAGATCGATCGATGGAACTGCGGAAGATCATACGGACGGACATTGCAGCGTCGGCGGTCGCGCATCTGACGCTGGTGGCGCTGATCATCCTGATCAGCGAAGTCCATCCGTTTCACGCCGCGGCGCCCGAGACTGTTTCGGTGGACATCGTCACACCGGAGCAGGTGAAGGAGGAGGAGGCCAAGGCCGAGGACAAGGCTCAGGAGCAGGCGAAGGAGAAGCCGCCGGAGCCGCTGCCGGACCTGAAACTGCCGAAGCTGGATTTCACCGACAAGGACAAGGCGGAGGCCGCGCCGAAGCCTGCGACCAAGCAGCAGGCCGCGGCGCCATCGCCGTCACCGCAGGCCTCGCCTGAACCGCAGCAGAAGCAGCCGCAACCCTCACAGGCACCGAAGCAGCGGGAGGCCAATGTGCAGCCGCAGCCTCAACAGCCGCAGCCGTCGCAACAGCCGCCTCCGCAACCCCAGCAACAACCGCCGCCCCAGGCGATGCCGCAGCCGCCGTCGCAACAGCCGCCGCCGCAAGCGATGCAGCAGCCACAGGCCGCGCCGCCGGCCTATCAGGCGCCGGAGCCTGACGTGACGGTCAAGTACGGCGTCATGCTGGGTCTGCCGCCGGAATTGCCGCTGGAGCTGCCGAAAGACGCCCCCAAGG
Source organism: Bradyrhizobium sp. Mp27 (assembly GCF_029953005.1). Classification (NCBI taxonomy): domain Bacteria; kingdom Pseudomonadati; phylum Pseudomonadota; class Alphaproteobacteria; order Hyphomicrobiales; family Nitrobacteraceae; genus Bradyrhizobium; species Bradyrhizobium sp. Mp27. The sequence goes on from NZ_JASAUS010000037.1 coordinate 21,494, forward strand.
ACGATGGCGGCGATGCCAAGGATTCGATCGCAGCCAAGCTGCCACCCGAGGTCATCGCCGCGCTGCGTCGCCACCTGAAGAGCTGCGCCAAACTGCCGGCCGGCGTCGACCCGACCGACAACGTCAACATCAAGCTGCGCACGGTGTTCGCCACCGACGGCACGCTGGCGCGCCCGCCGATCCTGATCGAAGCTCCGCCATCCGCGAAGGGGGTGGCCATCGTGAAGTCCGCGACCGCAGCGCTGCAGGCCTGCCAGCCCTACAAGATGCTGCCGGCCGACAAGTATGGCGAATGGAAGATATTAGACCTGCCGTTCTCACCGCGGGATTTTGGCGGAGGATAGGCGGCTCGCTCCAGTCTACCCATCCTGCGAGCTAAGGCCTCCCGGTTCGCGGCATCAGCCATGCCATGATCACGGCCTGCGGCGTTCTCCGGCTGCGTGGCAAGCTATGTCTTTCGATGCTGCGCCGTGCAAACGCGCCGGCCTGCTCGGCGGAGCGTCGCTGCGCCGGTGCGAGAGCCATCCACTCGCGAATGACGGCGCGTCGAATTTTCGATTTTGGCATCGGATCGAATCCATGAGTTCCGGGGGATGTTCACGCGGCCTGCCGAAGGGGGATGGCCTCGGAGCGCCGTGCCAGAAGCACGCTGCCACATGGATGCTCGGCGCCCTGCAGGACGACGAAGCCGCGCTTCGTTACTGCGGCACGAAGAGTGTCCTTCGCAGCTGCCTTCTGCGCGTCGAGCCAGATCACCAGCACGGCGCGGGGGCTCAGGAAATCGTCGAGCCAATCCACTGTCGCATCGAGTGCGTGAAGCGTGCGTCGCCGCCAATCCACGAGCGCGACTTCATATTGACCTGCCGGCCGGCCGCAATTGCCTGCCGCCGCTGCCAGCAGATAACCGCGACGATGCAGCTCAATCACCAATTCCATGCTCTTTGCGCCGACCACGACGATGCGTTGCCGCGTCGAGCAGTTCGCGATGGCCATCATCGGATCGATGATCCTGTCGCTGACCCCTGAATTCGACATCATTTCACCAGTTCGCTACGCCGCGCGAGCTTGCGCGACGGAGCGGATATGGTGCTGGATGCTGTATGATTTCGAGATTGGCGCGATCGCGGTTGCATAGGATCGGCATAGGATCGGCATAGGACCGGCCTCGGCCGCGCGCTGCCGACAACTTATGCCGCGCTTATAAACAGACGATGCACTCCCCATCGCATTCAAATGCCGTCAGCGCCATTCTTCCGGCCCGCGCGTGCTATCGCGCCTTACCTGGAGACAAGAATGTCCGCTTACCGTGCATTGATCGTGGGACTACACGATCGTCCCATCAGAATGATCCACATGGATTGCATCGATGATGAAGCCGCGATCAGCTCCGCGGAGCGGCTCGTCGACGGTCGCGACGTGGAGCTCTGGCAGATGGATCGGCCCGTGGCCAGATTCGATTGCCGGTCCGGGACGATGCGCAGGAAGTAGGCCGGGATATCGCCGAGTGGGCGAGCCTCGCGTCTTGGGATGACGGAGCCAGTCGTGTCGTCATTGCCAACATAGCGAAGCAATCCAGACCGTCACCGTAAAAAGATTCTGGAGTGCTTCGCTGCGCTCGCAGTGACGGTGTGGAGAAAACGCGTGCCTCCCTTCGCTCGCGCGCAGCAGATGCCTCAATAACCGCGCGTCCGCGTCTCCGCACCATCCGTCTCCTCCGGCGCCATCGCTGCCCATGCGCTCGATGCGAACTGCCTTCGCCAGGTCACGATCACCACCGCCGCCGTGGTCACGAACAGCACCCAGGGGCTGACGAACCAGCCGAGATAGCCGAGTGCGAAGAAGAAGGCGCGCTGGCCGCGGTTGAAGTGGCGGCCGGCGGATTCGAACAGGCGCGAGGTGCGGATGACGTGGGCCTCGGCCTCGGGCGTGTCGCGCCGGTCAGCCGGCGGCATGCCGCCGAACAGGATCGCGACATAGTTGAACAGGCGATAGGCCCAGGCGAATTTGAAGAAGGCGTAGACGCAGATCAGCACGAGGCCGACGCATTTCAGCTCCCACAGCGCGGGCGAGGGGCTGAGATCGATCGGCAGCTTGGCGAGGATGGTGATGGCGTCGTTGGTGGCATGCAGCAGCGCCAGCGCGCCGCCGAGCGCGAACAGGCTGGTGGAAGCGAAGAAGGCGGTGCCGTTCTGGAGCGAGGCCATGATCTGCATGTCGACCATACGGGTGTCGCGGTCGAGCAGGCGGCGGACCCAGACCTCGCGATAGCGGTTCATGCGCGCCGACAGGCTGTCGCGGCCATAGGCCGAGTGCTCCAGCGTCAGGGCATAGACCAGCCATTCGATGATGAAGAAGCCGACCGCGGTGATGTCGACCCAATGCCTGCCCATGTCTCACTCCTCGCGAAGATCGCAACGATTGCCATGCGCGGCCGGGTGCGGCAACGATTGATTGGCAGCAGGCGATGGCGCTAAAAGCAGCCGCATCCAAAGGACCTAGGGAAGGACCAGCGACATGGCAGCGCTCAAGCTCGCGATCGGAAACAAGAACTACTCGTCGTGGTCGATGCGGCCATGGCTCGCACTGCGCGCCAATGACATCCCGTTCGTCGAGACCGTCATTCCGCTCTACACGGATAATCCCGCGGACAAGGATCAGATCCTGTCCTTCAGCCGCGCCGGCAAGGTGCCGGTGCTGGTCGACGGCGACATCACGGTGTGGGATTCGCTCAGCATCATCGAGTACCTCGCCGAGCGCTATCCGGACGCGAAGCTGTGGCCGAACGATGTGGCCGCCCGCGCGCACGCCCGTTCGGTGTGCGCCGAGATGCATTCCGGCTTCATGGCCTTGCGCAACGAATGCGGTATGAACCTGCACCGCCCCGTGGGCGCCGTGACGCTGTCGGCGGACGCCAGGGCCAACATCGCCCGCGTGCAGGAGATCTGGCGGGAGTGCCGGGCGCGCTACGGTGCCAAGGGACCGTTCCTGTTCGGCCGCTTCGGTGCGGCGGATGCGATGTACGCCCCGGTCGTGCACCGTTTCCGCACCTACGCGATCGAGGTCACGCCGGAGACCAGGGCCTACATGGACACGATGATGGCGTTGCCGGCGTTCCAGGAATGGACCCGCGACGGGATCGCCGAAACGCTCGTCATCGAGAAATTCGAGAACGTCTGACCCGCGAACGTGATCGGGCGCCGCTTGACGATGTGCAGGCTGGCGGCGCTCAATCGCGGCGGAAGGACCGCTTGGGAGAGGGTACGGTCATGGGAATTCTGGACTCGCTGGAAAACAACCCGGCGCTTCGCAGCGCGCTCGGCCAGCTCGGCGCCGCGGTCCTGCCGGCGGTGCTGAACGAGGTGCTTGGCAGCAACAATCAGGGCGGCCTCAGCGCGATCGTCGCGAAGCTCCAGCAGTCCGGCTTCGGTGACCAGGTCAAATCCTGGCTCGGCAACGGCCAGAACCTGCCGATCTCGGCTGACCAGCTCCGCGCGGTGCTCGGCAGCGACACGGTTCGGCAGCTCGCGGCGCGCTACAACATCCCGGTCGACCAGCTCGGCCAGATTCTGGACCAGGAACTGCCCAAGGCCGTGGACCAGGCAAGCCCGGAGGGGCATCTGCCCCGCGCCGCCTGAGGGACCCCGTTCCAGCGGTATCCTCCACCCACGAGTTCCCGCACTATCGTCCTGAAAATACTGCCGGATCGGCCTATTTGCCATGCCTGTATACCGCTGGCCAAAACGCCGCATTGCGTGCTATATGTCACGCCGGGTTTTCAGCCGGTCCGACGCAGTGGGACCCTGGGCACGGCCGGCGCTGTTTGAGTCATGGAGATGGGCGTTGAAGCATAAATTCCCCGTGGGAACGCGCGTACTGTTCACTGCCAGCAACGTCGCGCGCCCGGCTGCGAGTGGCTCATACGAGATCATCCGCCTGCTGCCGACGGATGGCGACGACTGCCAGTACCGCATCAAGAGTTCGACTGAAGCGTTCGAGCGCGTCGCCAAGGAAAGCCAGCTCGCCCAATCCTGACGGATGACGGTGCCGCGCGTTGACATCGCGAAGGAATTCGCTTCGCTCGCCGTCAAAAGGCCCCCTTCGCCTCGACATGGTGAACCGGGGGCAGTTGCCGACTCGCGGGGGCTCGCTTTGACCATTCGCTCTTTGCTCGCGTGAGGGGGCGTCGCGCATGAACTGGGCATGGGCCACTTCGTTCGACCAAATCTCGCGCCCGCAGGCCTTTCCGATGTGGATGATCCTGGTAGCCGCCGGCTTCCTCGGCCTGATTCTCCTGATTACGCTGGTGCGCGCCGAAAGATCGGTTGCCAACGGCGCGCTGACTGTCATCACGCTGCTTTCCATTGCCATCGCCGTGGCTGCCACCGTGCGCGTCTATGGTCCGGCGGAGGAGGCGCCGCCGGGCGAGGCGCGCGCGCAGAGCGCGGTCGTCGCCAGCCTGCCGGCGCTGTCCTGTCTCGACGATCTCGCCGGCAATGCCGTGGCGATTGGTTGCGAGAAGGCGCTGTTCGGCTCGCCTGACGCAGCGGCTGCGGCCGTCTCCTACACCGCCGCACGGATCGACCGGCTCACCGCGCTCGGCGATGCCGCGACCGCCGAGAGGAGCCTGACGCTGGACATGAAGGTGCTGCGCAAGGCGCTAGAGCGCGACCGCTACGGCCTCGTCGCGCAGGTGCTGGTTGCGCGCGACGGCTGCACACAGTTCGACTGCCCCGCCTTCCGCTCGCTGACCGATCAGCAGCGGGTCGCCGCCAACATGGATTCCCATCTCTACGACACGCTGGTCGCACGCTATTCGCCGGGCTGGAACGCGCCCGCAACGGCCCCGGCGATGCCGGCCACCGCGGCGCTTGCCGGGATGCCGCCATCGATGCCGACGGGCAGGCCGACCAATGCGGAGTTCCCGAGCGCGTCATCGACGCCGCCGGTGAGCATCATGAATCCGGAGCCGCCCACGGCGGCGGTGCGACAGGCGACACCCGTCGGAGGCGCAGCCGCGGCGCCGCGCGCGTCCGCTCCGACCTCGGCGCAGGCCGCTGCTCCAGCGGCGCCGGCTGCGAAGAAGCCGCCGGCACCGAAGGCCGCGCGTGCGCCGGCCGCAGCACCGGTTCCGCTCGCCCCGCCGGCTCCGGCCCCGGCTCCTGCAGCTGCGGATAACGAATAGTTCGGCATTCCAAATGCGTGGCTGCCCGGCTAATGCTGGGGGCATGCCGCTACATCTGATCAAGCTCGCCGTCGGCTGCGACTCCGTCAAGGAATTGAAGGGGTGGGTCGCCGAACGGATGCAGACCGCCAAGAAGAAGGGTCTGCCGCAACATCACATCCACATCACCCGCATGGTGCCCAAGCGCGACGCCGAGATCCTGGCGGGCGGATCGCTCTACTGGGTGATCAAGGGCGAGATCGCCGCGCGTGAAAAGATCATCGGCATCGAGCCGTTCCGCGACAAGGACGGCATCGGCCGTTGCCGGATCGTGATGCAGCCGAAGGTGATCACGGTGTCGCCGCGGCCGATGCGGCCGTTCCAGGGCTGGCGCTATCTCAGCGATGATTCCGTGCCGCCCGATCTCGGCAAGTCGGCCGCCGGCTCGATCGCGGCGATGCCGGAGCCGATGCGGCGCGAACTGCGCGATCTCGGACTGCTCTGACGCGGCCGCTCATGGCGGCGTGACGATGTGCAGCCGCGCCCAGTCGGAGGGCGGCATCACGACCGGACGTCCGCCTTCGCCGATGGCGTCGATGATGTCGACCAGTTCGGGCTCGACGCCCATCTCGTGTAGGTACTTGCGATACTGCTCGCCAAAGATCGCCGTCAGGCTCTCGCGCTGTTCGGGCGCCACGTTGGGCGCGCGGCGATTGCGGATGGAGCGGCCGGCCAGCACCACTGTCGCACCTTGCGGGAGGCTGCGATGCACCCCGCCGGCGAGCATGAGGACGCACGCGAAATCGCACGCCGGATCCGGCAAGGACACCTTGGCATCGAGCGGCCCGCCCGGGCGCTTCAGCGCAAAACAATCGGCCTCCGGCTTGCCGGCGCAGGCCTCGACCTCGGTCGCGCCGGCGGTGGCATCCAGGCCGCGGTCGCGCAGGATGCGGCCCATGCTGACCGCAACATTGAGGTTGGAGCCGCCCCAGCTATGGATGACGAGCGGCAGCTTGTGTCCCGCCTGGCGATCGAGAATCGCGATCAGCCGCTTGTAGCTGTCCCATTGCACCGTGCCCTCGGCGGCGATCCAGTCGGAGCAGCCCGGTCCGCAGGCCCCGGCCGCGCCGTGGGCGACGTAGAAGATCATCGCATCGGGCGGCGACCCGTACAGGCCGATCGGCGGGCGCTGTTGTGCCTGGGCGGCAGTCGCGGCGACAAGCGCCAGCACGCCGTTCACGATCATCGTGCGGATGAATGACATGCCCCTGCCGGCCGGCTCGTTTCCTCGCGCCGATCATCCATGCGGGCGAGGGAACGCGCAAGATCGACCCTGCCGGTTACACCGCGATATTGTCGATCAGCCGGGTCGTGCCGAGCTTGGCCGCCACCAGGATCCGCAACGGGCCGTCCTTGCGCGAGGTGACTGGCGCGAGCGTCTCGGCATGGCGCGCCTCGAAATAGTCGAGCACAAAGCCGGCCGCCGTGATCATCCCGGCGCCGCGCGCCATCGCGGATGCGATCGCTTCGCCGGCACGGATGCGCCCGGCGCTGTCCTTCATGGCGCGGTAAAGCGTGGTCGCGGTCTGCCGCTCCTCCGGCGAAAGATAGACGTTGCGCGAAGACATCGCGAGCCCGTCGCGCTCGCGCACGGTGCGGGAGCCGGTCACCTTGACGCCGAGGTCGAGGTCGCGCGCCATCTGCGTCACCACCCGCAACTGCTGAAAGTCCTTCTCGCCGAAGATCGCGACATCCGGCCGGCACTGCGTGAACAGCTTGCCGACGACGGTGGCGACGCCGCCGAAGAAGTGCGGCCTGAAGCGGTCCTCGAGGCCGGCCAGCGCCGGCCCCTCCGGCACGATGCGGGTGGCAAAGCCTTCCGGATACATCGCCTCGGCGCCGGGGTGCCAGACGATGTCGACGTCCTCGGCGGCGAGCTTGGCGAGATCGGACTTCCAGGTGCGCGGATAGGCACCAAAGTCCTCGGTCGGGGCGAACTGGGTCGGGTTGACGAAGATCGACACCACGACGCGACTCGCGCGCCGCTTGGCGAGGCGCACCAGCGACACATGCCCGTCATGGAGGGCCCCCATGGTCGGGACCAGCGCGATCGTGGCCTTTCGCTTGCGAAGATTGTCGACGGCGCGTCGCAAGGCGGGGACCGTGCGGGCGATCAAGGGGCTTCGTGACATCAGGACTCGACAGGGTTGGGAATGGGAAGCGGGCGCGTCCCGGCGCCCGGCCGGCTAACCTTAACAAGCGCCGATCGTGGACGCCATGCATTCGGATGCGGCACAGCATCCCGCGCGAGGCCGCGCACGATGTCGCGGCATGGCTGAATCACAGGCGAGATGGCGCCGTGATTCATTTCGAACACGGCGCGCTGCGATTTGCATTTGCTGTCACGCATTTCACTTGACCGCAGACGCGGCCAACTCGAAGATATTCATCAGGGGTGTTGAGGATCGCTATGCTTGTGCAGGCTAGCCAAGGCCAATCCGGCTCGGCGCATGTCGTCGTGCTCGGCAACGAAAAAGGCGGCTCCGGCAAGTCGACCACCGGCCTGCACATCGCGGTCGCGCTGTTGAAGGCCGGCCAGCGCGTCGCCACTATCGACCTCGACTGCCGTCAGCAGAGCTTTACCCGCTACATCGGCAACCGTTCCGCCTGGGCGCGCCGCACCGGCCTCGGCCTCGAGCTGCCGGTGCATCGCTGCATCAAGCTCGGCGAGACCATGCAGATCGCCGAGAACGAGAATTCCGAGTTCCTGCAGTTCATGGAGGCGGTCTCGGCGGTCGAGAGCAATTTCGACTTCATCGTCATCGATACGCCGGGCACCGACAGCTATCTGATGCGCCTGGCGCACTCGATGGCCGACACGCTGGTCACGCCGATCAACGACAGCTTCCTCGATTTCGACGTGCTCGGCACCGTCGATCCCGCCAACTACGCAGTGACGGGCGAGAGCCACTATGCCGAGATGGTGCGGGATGTCAGGCGCAAGCGGCGCCAGCTCGACGGCTCCAGCACCGATTGGATCGTCGTGCGCAACCGCCTGTCGATGCTCGGCTCCCGCAACAAGCAGCTCGTCGCCGAGGGCCTCAAGGATTTGTCGCTACGGCTCGGCTTTCGCTACGTCGACGGCTTCGCCGAGCGCGTCGTCTATCGCGAATTTTTTCCGCGCGGCCTGACCGCTCTCGATGAGATCGACGAGGCCACACTCGGTATGCGGCCCAACCTTGGCCATCTCACCGCGCGGGAAGAGGTGACGGGCCTGCTTCGCCAGCTCAAGCTGCCGCTCGACGAACGCGGCCGCCGCCGTGCGGCAAATCGCGCCGAGTGGTTCAGCCAGGTCGACAAACCGCTCGAAGTCCACGACATCCTCGGCGCCTGAGGCGGCGGTATATCGCTACTTCCGGCCGATTGAAGCTGCCGGTTCCCGCCGGAACTGAGTGCGGGCTTGGCCGTTTTCACCCTGTGTTTACCGTGAAAAGAAGCCAATCGAGACCGGTTGCGTCGGATGGTAGCCTGCCACCTGACGTAGCCGCCTGAGAACGGGATGCCCAAGAAACGCGTGCGCCGCACAATGAAAGGGCTGAAGGTTCACAATATTTAAGCTTCCTGTCACGCGGCTGTGACATATATTAGGGAATAGGCGACCAGGGGCCGAAGAGCCCCGGAAGAACACGATTTTCAACAGGGATTCAGGCCGCAAGAGCCTGAGGCTGAGGACGAAAATGAAGCGTGGAATTGCCGTTCTGGTTTCGGTCAGTGCCCTCTGCGGCGTCGCCTATGTTACGGCGAGCAAGTGGGCGATCAAGCACGAGACCGTCACCTTCTACGACGCCTCGCGCGACAACCGTCCCGTGCCTGTCGATATCGCGGTTCGCCGCGACAAGGAAATGCAGGCCAATGCCGGCATGATCACGCTGCCGGTTGCCGTGATCAACCACGGCAACACCGTCAAGAATACCGAGTACGGCTTCCTCGCCAACATCTTCGCGGCGCGCGGCTATATGGTCGTAAGCCCGCAGCATGATTTGCCGACCGATCCTCCCATGGTGACCAAGCCCGGTGAGCTCTATGTCGGCCGGTTGCCGCAGATCCTGCGCGGCGTTGCCAACATCCATCTCGCCATGCAGGAGATGAAGAAGATTCAGCCTAACGCCGACTACGACAGGGTGACGATGGTCGGCCACTCCATGGGCGGCGACATCACGATGTATTTCGCCAAGCAGTATCCGGATGAGGTCAAGAAGGTCGTCACGCTCGACAATCTGCGCGTGCCCTTCGTCACCGCCGGCAAGTTCAAGATCCTGTCGTTCCGTTCGCAGGATCCGCAGTTCAAGACCGACGCGGGTGTCATCCCGACCGACGAGGAATGCGAGAAGGCCGGCATCCAGGTCGTGAAGACCGAATTCCAGCACAACGACATGCGCGACACCGGTCCGGATGCGGCCAAGAACTCGATCCAGAGCATGCTCGACAAGTTCCTGAGCGACGGCGACAGCGCCGTGGCGCCCGTCGATACGCGCTCGGCCCCGCCCAATATCCTGGAGCCCGGTCCGGTTGCTCTGATGGCGCCTGCCAAGAGCTGACACCGACGCCAGCCGACACCGACACCGCTCCGATCGTCTGCACGACCCGCAAAGCCTCCGTCGGCATCCGTCCGCGGAGGCTTTGCACATTGACCGGGCCGCAGGCGCTATCCACATTAGCCGCTCACGCAAGAAGCGAGCAGGGATGTCCGGCGAACCCGTCAAACCGCGTGGCCGTGATGCCGTCTCGAGCCAAACCGGCGGCACGCTGCCTCAAGCCAGCACCGCGGAGGACATTGCCGCGTTCGTCGCCAAGGCGCGTGCGCTGTCGCCGCATGCCCCCGGCGCGAAGGGGCGGCTGATTTTCGCGCTGGATGCGACGATGAGCCGGCAGCCGACCTGGGACATGGCCTGCGCGCTCCAGGCGGACATGTTCCGCGAGGCCGCAGCGATCGGCAGCCTCGACATCCGGCTCGTCTACTATCGCGGCTTGAACGAGTGTCGCGCCACGGGCTGGATCTCCGACAGCGCCAAGCTGGCGACGCTGATGAGCAAGATCGACTGTCGCGGCGGCGACACCCAGATCGGCAAGGTGCTGAGCGACGTGCGGCGCGAGGCGGTCGCTTCGGGCGTGCGTGCGGTCGTCTTCGTCGGCGATGCCATGGAGGAGAAGGTCGACGAGCTCTGCGTCAAGGCCGGCGAGCTCGGCATGCTCAAGGTCCCCGTGTTCGTGTTTCAGGAAGGCGCCGACGCCGTGGCCGAGCAGGCCTTTCGCGAGATCGCGCGGCTGACCGGCGGGGCCTGGTGTCGGTTCGATCCCGGCGCGGCGGCGCAGCTTCGCGAGCTGCTGCGCGCGGCCGCGGCTTATGCCGCCGGCGGACGCGAGGCGCTGTTGAAGCTCGCCAAGAGTGCGAGCGGTGCGGCCAAGCTGATCGGGCAGATGAAGTAGCGGCCCGCGTCGGAGACGGACGCCATGCATTTTGCCGTGAGGGCGACTATATTCCGGCCATGACACTGATCGCCGGCGCCATCGCCGTTATCACTCTTTATCTGCTGCTCCAGATGTTCCGCTCCGCCAATCCGGCGGTGCTGGCGCGCACCATCAAGTTCGGCGGCGGCGTGGTGGCGCTCGCGGTCGCGGCGTTCACTGGCCTGCGGGGCGAGCTGGCGGTGGCGATCCCGCTCGGGATTTTCGGCGCCGGGCTTCTGGGCTGGACGCCGCTGGCGAATGCCGGCTTCGGCAATATCGGCGGGCTATTCGGCGGCGGCGCAACGCGCCCGGCCGGACAGGCCTCGCGCGTACGCTCGCAATTCCTGGACATGCGGCTCGACCACGATTCGGGTCAGCTCGCCGGCCAGATCGTCGCCGGTCCTCACGCCGGGCGCAATCTCGACGAGTTCGATCTCGCTGGCCTGCTGGCGATGGCTCCGGCGTTCGACGCCGAGAGCGTGGCCCTACTTGAAAGCTATCTGGACCGCCGGTTTCCCGCTTGGCGTCAGAACGCGCAGGGCGATGCGGCAGGGCGGCAGCGCCGCACGGCGCCGAGCGGCAAAATGACGGCGGAGGAAGCCTATCAGATCCTTGGCCTGCAGCCGGGCGCGGGGCGCGACGACATCAGCCGGGCGCACAAGTCCCTGATGAAGAAACTCCATCCCGACCAGGGGGGCTCGACGTATCTCGCTGCCCGTGTGAACGAGGCCAAGGATACTCTGCTTCGCACGCATAACGGCTAACTCCGGCACTACGCTACAAACGCCCGTACCGCGTAAGCTCCGCTTGCTCTGTTTGCCGTCGCCCGATGCCCGCCTTTGTCGGCGTGGTCGATCCCTTGAGTAAAGTTTTAACCGTAAATCCTTGACGAGAGGTTGTCGCGGAACTGGCATCGCCGCATCCCCCAAACAAAAATGCCCGCGCAAGGCGCGGGCATTTTGATTGGAGCGGTACGACAGATCAGTTGCGGACGGTGATGCAGGAGATGTCGGCGCGCTTCAGGGCGCGGCAGACGGCTTCGGCCTGGTCCCGCTCGAGCCCGGCGAAGCGGGCCCGGTAAAGCTTGCGATTGTCCTTGGCGAGGACCGGTTCGGTGAACGGGTCGGCCTTGCTGAGCAGGCCGCGGGCCGAGCTGCGCGCGGCGTCGATGCGCTGCTGGGCTTCGTTCTCGCTCTCGAGTGCGCCGACCTGGACGATCCAGCCGCTATGGGTGACGACCGGCTTGGTGGTGGCGCTCATCTGGATCGGCTGCGGCACCGGATCGGCTGAAGCGAGCTTCGCAGCAGCCGGAGTGGGCGCGGCGGCCGTTGCGGCGGGCAGCACGCCGAGGATGCCATTGCCGGTGCCGAAGCCCGCCGGCTGACGGGGCATCTCGGTGCGGGCGAGCTCGGCCTTCGGCGCTTCCGGCTGGCTCGCCATCTCGGGCTTGTTGATGAGATCGGCGCGGGCGACGACGGCGCCGGAGGTCTCCGCGACGTCGGAGCGGGCCGCAACCGTGCTCGTGACCTGCGGTGCGACCTGGGCCGGGGCGGCGGAGGCGACCTTCACGGTGCCGGCCTTGACCTGAACCGTCTTCACCCGAACCGGCTTCATGGGCTCGGACGAGCCGGGGATGATGGAGAGCGGCTGGCTCGAGATCACGCCATTGGTGAGCGGCGCGGGCTCGATCCTGGATTCAGTCGGCCGAACCTCGGGCTTGCTGGTGTCCGGCCTCGCTTGAGCCGGCGGCATCGCGGCGGTCGCAGCCGCCAGCGCAGAGAGGCGCGAGGCGAGGCGCTGCGGGGCCGTTTCGGGGGCAGGGGCGGCCGCAGCCTGCTGGACCTGCGGACGGGCCGGGGTCTCCGATGCATCGGCGACATCGGTATTGGCGTCTGCGCCGTTGCGCTCGGTGACGGCGACGACGGTGTGGGTGGTTGCGCCCTTCTCGAGGTTCTCCGCGAGCAGGTTGCGCATGATGGCGTCGCGCGAGCCGCCGCTGCGGCCGCCGAGCACCACGCCGATCAGGTGGCGGTTGCCGCGGCGCATCGAGGTCACGAGGTTGAAGCCGGAGGCGCGGGTGTAGCCGGTCTTGATGCCGTCGACGCCCTCGACGCTGCCGAGCAGGTGGTTATGGTTGCGGATCGACTGTCCGCGCCAATTGAACGTCGAGGTCGCGAAATAACGGTAGTAGCGCGGGAAGCGCTCCTGGATGGCGCGGCCGAGCGTGGCCTGGTCGCGCGCGGTCGTGACCTGCTCGTCGTTGGGAAGGCCGTTGGCGTTGCGGTAGACCGTCTTGGACATGCCGAGCGAGCGCGCCTTGCGCGTCATCATCGTGGCGAAGTCGTCCTCGTCGCCGGCGATCGCTTCCGCGATTACCACAGCTGCGTCATTGGCGGAGCGGGTGACGAGACCCTTGATCGCGTCCTCGACGCGGATGGTCTGGCCGGCACGCAGGTTCAGCTTGGTCGGATCCTGATCGGCGGCGTGCTGCGACACCGGCATCTCGGTGTCGAGCTTCATCCTGCCGGACTCCAGGCGCTCGAACAGCAGATAGAGCGTCATGATCTTGGTGAGCGAGGCGGGGTGGCGGATTCCGTCGGGGCTCGTTGCCTGCAGCACGGAGCCGGAATTGCCGTCGACGATGATCGATGCGAATTTCGGGCTGGAGCTCTCGGACACATCGCGCTGCACCCGGTGGTGCGCGTAATTGCGCCGGTGACGCCGTGCCTCGGCAGCATCGGTGGTGAAGATCACTACGGCGGTGACCGTAAGAAGCCCGAAAACGCCAACCCGCGCCAAGCGCGAGGAAGACAAGTTTTTACGAAGCATGAAACCCCGTCCCCGTTTCTGACTTGATCACCGGCCCGTGAGGCGAAATTGTGCCCACAGGACCTGGGATCATTACCTGCCCAGGCTGTCCCTCCGCTGGTGTTCGCTGCGGGAAACGTTGGGCCTGAGCCGCTGTTCTGGCTAAGGTGATGTTCTCGAACGGCTTTTGACCATTCGCGGAAGCTGAACACGTCCAGGGAATCAGGGTAGGGGTCCGCGGTTTCCAAAAGCTTAAGGAACCATTGCGGGAAACCCCGGGAATTTCAGCGATTTGCATCTAATTTTGTGCGGCGCACAAGATTCTTGACTTTTTTGTGCGCTGCACTATTTTTGGGCGGAGTCAGGGAGCCGGGGCTTCCGGACCAAAGCCAGGGAAAAAGGATTCCGAGATGTTCAAGGTTGAAGACTTTCAGAGCTACGGGAAAGAGCAGTTCGAGCAGTGCGTTGCTTCCGCGACCTCGATGCAGCATGGCCTCCAGGCGATCGCCAGCGCGTATGGCGACTACACCAAGAAGTCGTTTGAAGACACCAAGTCCTTCGTTGAGAAGCTTTCCGGCGTGAAGTCGCTGGACAAGGCCGTGGAAGCGCAGACCGACTTCGCCCGTTCCAGCTACGAGACCTTCGTTGCGGAATCGCAGAAGATCGCCGGCCTTTACAGCGACCTCGCCAAGCAGGCGTTCAAGCCGGTCGAGACCATCGTTTCGAAGTTCACCCCGGCTGCCAACTAACGTCCTCTGGAACTCCTGGAATCGAAAAGCCCGGCTGGTTCAGCCGGGTTTTTTTGTTGTCGCGACAGAGATCCGGTTCAGCGCGCCACGCGCAGCTTCGACAGCGACGTACGTCAACCCCACACGGTCTGACTCGCCGGCATCACCGGACAGAACGTGTCGATGCCGCTCGCGCAATGCTCGCCGCCTCGGTGTCGTCGCGCAGCTTCTTCCGCCGCGTGTCGATCTGCGAGGCATTGCTGTACCACCAGTGGTTCTGCACATTGAGACCGTCGGCGGGAGCACTAGGCCACTGAGCTGGTCGACCAGGTTCTTCGCGGCCGTCTGCATCGCCGACATCTTGCCGTCCTGGGCGATAGAGCCGGCCTTGTCGAGCAGCATGGTGACGCGCATGCGCACCAGGCGCCACGCGATTGAACGGCAGCTCGATTGGACACCGTAGAAAACCGGAGGTATCCCGCGAAACCGCCGCTGCCGCTTAACGGCCGGGTTCCTGGTGAAGATGTTCTAAACGGTGCCGGCCGAAACTTTTGTCAAATCGGTCCGGATTGACTAACCTTGGTCAGGATCGCCGGACCGGGAATCGGGACTGCCTCGACCATATTGGTCAGACCGTTGCACGCTTGCGGCGAGCCGGGGGCGGGCCCATATTCCCTACAATCGAGCCGGGCTTGACCGGACCGGTTGGAAGCGGTGATCCAACAAGGCGGCGCGCCCGTGCAAAGCTCCGAAGGGCGGGGCCGCGCGGCTGACCGTCACTCGCTTCCGTGGGGAATTTGAACGCCTGAGCCATGCCGCACCTGACTTTCAGACTAGACCTGTCCGCGCAAGCCGCTGCCCACGCTCCTCGTATGAGCAATGACGAGAACCGTTCGGGCGGACCGACGGGGCCGAATACGTCTGTCATCACCAAGGTCAAGCCAAAGACCAAACGGCCGAACCTGTATCGTGTGCTGATCCTGAACGACGACTACACGCCGATGGAATTCGTCGTCCATGTGCTGGAGAAGTTCTTCCAGAAGGACATCGAGGCCGCGACCAAGATCATGCTGCATGTCCATCATCACGGCATCGGCGAGTGCGGCGTATTCACCTACGAGATCGCCGAGACCAAGGTGACGCAGGTGATGGACTTCGCCCGCAAGCACCAGCATCCGCTGCAATGCGTGATGGAAAAGAAATAACTGCGCGTTCACATCCAGAGTTATTTAGATCGGTTCTGTTCGTGCGGTATGTGACGGCAGCACATCCTGCTGCGTGATCCCGCGAAAATCAGCGGCGTCAATCCTGCCCAAATGGGTAGTTCTGCCCAAATCGGAACGGGTTTTGCATCGAGCATGCCGTGGGCGCGTAATGCCCATTTGAGTCGCGGAACCGGTCTTTCGCCGCGGTCTTGTATAACTATATGTGACAAAGGTTGTTGTTGCCTGACCGGGCGATGGCGATCATGATGGTGGGGGCCATAGAGGACGCGAATGCCGACTTTTTCCCAAAGCCTTGAACAATCCCTGCATCGTGCGCTGGCGATCGCAAACGAGCGTCATCACCAATACGCGACGCTCGAGCATCTCTTGCTCTCCCTGATCGACGACTCCGATGCAGCCGCCGTCATGCGCGCCTGTAGCGTCGATCTCGACAAGCTCCGCACGAGCCTCGTCAACTACCTTGAAACCGAATTCGAGAATCTGGTGACGGATGGCGCCGACGACGCCAAGCCGACCGCCGGTTTCCAGCGCGTGATCCAGCGCGCGGTGATCCACGTGCAATCGTCCGGCCGCGAAGAGGTGACCGGCGCCAACGTGCTGATCGCGATCTTCGCCGAGCGCGAGAGCCATGCTGCGTATTTCCTGCAGGAGCAGGACATGACGCGCTATGACGCCGTCAACTACATCAGCCATGGCATCGCCAAGCGGCCGGGCGTCTCCGAGGCGCGGCCGGTGCGCGGCGTCGACGAGGAGACCGAGGCAAAGGGTACCGAGGACGCCAAGAAGAAGGGCGAAGCGCTCGAGACCTATTGCGTCAACCTCAACAAGAAGGCGCGCGACGGCAAGATCGATCCGGTGATCGGACGCAATTCCGAGATCAACCGCGCGATCCAGGTGCTGTGCCGCCGGCAGAAGAACAACCCGCTGTTCGTGGGCGAGGCCGGTGTCGGCAAGACCGCGATCGCGGAGGGCCTCGCCAAGCGCATCGTCGACAGCGAGGTGCCGGAGGTTCTTGCGGCTGCGACCGTGTTCTCGCTCGACATGGGCACGCTGCTCGCGGGCACGCGCTATCGTGGCGACTTCGAGGAGCGCCTGAAGCAGGTGCTGAAGGAGCTCGAAGCGCATCCCAACGCCATCCTGTTCATTGACGAGATCCACACCGTGATCGGTGCGGGTGCGACGTCGGGCGGGGCGATGGATGCGTCGAACCTGCTCAAGCCGGCGCTTGCCTCGGGCACGATCCGCTGCATGGGCTCGACCACCTACAAGGAATACCGCCAGCACTTCGAGAAGGACCGCGCGCTGGTGCGGCGCTTCCAGAAGATCGACATCAACGAGCCGACGGTCGAGGACGCGATCGCGATCCTCAAAGGTCTCAAGCCTTACTTCGAGGACTACCATCGGCTGAAGTACACCAACGAGGCGATCGAGGCCGCGGTGCAGCTCTCCTCGCGCTACATCCACGACCGCAAGCTGCCGGACAAGGCGATCGACGTGATCGACGAGTCAGGCGCGGCGCAGATGCTGGTGGCCGAGAACAAGCGCAAGAAGACCATCGGCATCAAGGAGATCGAGACCACGATCGCGTCGATGGCGCGGATCCCGCCGAAGAGCGTCTCGAAGGACGATGCCGAGGTGCTTAAGCATCTCGAGCAGACCCTGAAGCGCACTGTGTTCGGCCAGGACAAGGCGATCGAGTCGCTGGCCGCTTCGATCAAGCTGGCGCGTGCCGGCCTGCGCGAGCCGGAGAAGCCGATCGGCTGCTATTTGTTCTCGGGTCCGACCGGCGTCGGCAAGACCGAGGTGGCAAAGCAGCTCGCGGCGTCGCTCGGCGTCGAGCTGTTGCGCTTCGACATGTCCGAATACATGGAGCGGCACACCGTGTCGCGCCTGATCGGCGCGCCTCCCGGCTATGTCGGCTTCGATCAGGGCGGTCTGCTCACCGACGGCGTCGACCAGCATCCGCATTGCGTGGTGCTGCTCGACGAAATCGAGAAGGCGCATCCCGACCTCTACAACGTGCTGCTCCAGATCATGGATCACGGCCGGCTCACCGATCATAACGGCAAGCAGGTCAACTTCCGCAACGTGATCCTGATCATGACCACGAACGCGGGTGCTTCGGATCTCGCCAAGCAGGCGTTCGGCTTCACGCGCTCGAAGCGGGAAGGCGACGACCACGAGGCGATCAACCGGCAGTTCGCGCCGGAATTCCGCAACCGTCTCGATGCCATCGTCTCGTTCGGCCATCTGAGCGTCGAGGTGATCGGTACGGTCGTGGAGAAGTTCGTGCTTCAGCTGGAGGCTCAGCTCGGCGATCGCGACGTCACCATCGAACTGTCCGAGCCCGCCAAGACCTGGCTGGTCCAGCATGGTTACGACGAGCAGATGGGCGCACGGCCCATGGCCCGCGTCATCCAGGAGCACATCAAGAAGCCGCTGGCTGACGAGGTGCTGTTCGGCAAGCTCAAGGGTGGCGGCCACGTCCGCGTTGTCCTGGTCAAGGACGAGGCCGACGAGACCAAGGACAAGATCGGGTTCGAGTTCCTCGACGGTCCGATCACGCCGAAGCAGGAGAAGCTGCCCGGCGCCCGCAAGCGTCCGCCGGGCAAGTCCAAGCCGGGCGGTGGCGGCTCCGGCGGCTCGAAGGGGCCGACCTCGAAGGGCCCGCTGGTCAAGGCTTGATTGCGAGCGATATGAATTGAAAAGGCCGGCTGAAAAGCCGGCCTTTTTGTTTGCGTGGCAGTTGCGAGGCGCTAGGTGCCGGTGTCGGGTGCGGGCGTCGCCGGCGGCCGCGGCTTCTTCGGCGCGGGTGGCCGTGCGCGGGCGGGAGCTGACGGCTGCATGGTCACGATGACAGGATTCGGCTTGTGATCGGTTGCCGCCCGGTGGCAGCATCGACGCCCATGCCGACGACACCGCCGAGCAAAAGATTTCCGGCGAAGCCGGCGGCCCCGGAGGTCGGTATGTCCCGGCTGAGCGGCACGATCTGCGGTTCATAGCCTTCCTTCTGGAAGGTGATCGAAATGTCGGCGTTCCGCTTGACGACCACGGAGCACGGCGTCGTGCAGGTGGTCGGAACTTCCATACCGCTGACGACGGCTTCCACGCCCGACGGTGTCGATGAGATGCTGATGTTTTCGGTCGTGCCACGCGTGACAGACGCGCAGCCGCCCAGCATGACGCTGAGCGCCACAATTCCAAATGAACGCATGAAATGCCCCTTATTCCCCGCGTCAATGAAGCGCAACCGGAGCGGGAGGCATTGCTCCAGATAGTTAAGCCACGCACAAGTTGCGCGTGAGGACGGCTGACCTGGACGAGAGCTATTCGCCGCGCAGGCGCTGGTCGTCCTGTACCCGGACGTGTTCGGCGCCGCGCGCTCCCGCGGGCGACAGCCGCAGCATGCTCAGCACTGCACCGCACAGCGCAAATCCGACGGCGACAAGGAGCGCGATCCTGGTTCCCTCGGTCGGATAGCGGCCGAGCAGCAGCGCCACCAGCGCCGCGCCGGTGGTCTGGCCGAGAAGGCGCGCCGTGCCCAGCATGCCGCTGGCGCCGCCGGCGCGCTCGCGCGGGGCGGCCGCGATCATGGTGCGGTTGTTGGGGGTCTGGAACAGGCCGAAGCCGGCCCCCGCCAGCGCCATCCGCCAGATCACGTCGACCGGCGTCGGGCTTGCAGGCAGGAAGGCGAGTGCGCCGAGGCCGCAGGCAAACAGCGTGAGCCCGATGCCGCCGAGCAGGCCGGCCGGATAATGCTCGACCAGGCGGCCGGCGAGCGGGGCCGCGAACGCCACCGCGATCGGCCACGGCGTGATCAGGAGCCCCATATGCACGGCGGAATAGCCGAAGCGGCTCTGGAGGTAGAAGGGGATCGCGACGAAGGCCAGCATCTGTCCGCAGAAAGAGGCGATCGAGGTGGCGATCGACAGCGCGAACACCGGGATGCGCAACAGGTCGACCGGCAGCAGCGGCGAGGTCATGTGGGTTTCGCGGTAGATCAGCAGCGCGCCTGCGACGATGGCGATGGCGAATTGAACGAGACAGGTGATGGCGGCCTCGCCATGACCGACGCTGTCGACGGCCGCGATGCCGATGCCGAAGGTGATCGCGGACAGGCCTGCGCTCTGCCAGTCGAAGGAACGGCCGGCGGGTTTTGTGTGCGGCAGGCTGCGCAGGCCGAGCACCAGCGTCACTGCACCGAGCGGGACGTTGATGGCGAATAGCCAGGGCCAGGTTCCGACCGCCAGGATGCCCGCGGCGAGCGTCGGGCCGACCGCGGCCGAGAAGGCGACGACGAGCGCGTTGATCCCGATGCCGCGACCGAGCTGGCTCCGTGGGTAGGTGAAGCGCACCAGTGCCGCGTTGACGCTCATGATGCCGGCGGCGCCAAAACCCTGGATGATGCGCGCGATCGTGAGCAAGGGCAGCGTATGCGCCAGCGCGCAGAAGGCGGATGCGAGCGTAAACAGTACGAGCCCGGCCAGATACACGCGGCGATAGCCGACGATCTCGCCGAGCGAAGCCAGCGGCAGCAGCGAGATCGTGATCGCGAGCTGGTAGCCATTGACGATCCAGATCGAGAAGGCCGGGCTCGCATCGAGGTCGGCTGCGATCGTCGGCAGCGCCACGTTGGCGATGGCGCTGTCGACGACCGCCATGATGATGCCGAGCGCAATCGTCAGCACCGCCTGGTTGCGCTGCGGCTGCGGCAGGCCGTCGGCATGCTCGATCGGTGCAGACGACATGATGGAGGCGCGCCTGATTGGAGCCGTGATTCATCCCCGGATTAGGAAATTGCAGGATGGATCGCAACCCGGCAGGACCCAGACAGTTCCTGTGCCGGAAGCAGGCCTTCCGGCACAGGAAAACGGGTCGGGACCGCTTTTGCGAGGGCTCGGGGAGCCGAGCGGTCGGGCAATTGACCGTCTCTACACCGCCGGCGGATTGCGGTCGGAGAAGGTGCCGCGCTGGTGCCAGTACGGGTAGGGCAAGGTCACCTTGCTCGCGGCATCGAGCTTTGCGATCTGGTCCTTGGTCAATGTCCAGCCGACCGCGCCGAGATTTTCGCGCAGCTGCGTCTCGTTGCGCGCGCCGATGATCAGCGTCGAGACCGTCGGACGCTGGAGCAGCCAGTTGAGCGCAATCTGCGAGACGCTCTTGCCCGTCTCCTTGGCGACCTCGTCGATCGCCTCGACGACGCGATAGACGTGCTCATCGGGCACGGGCGGGCCGAAATCGGCGGTCTTGGGCAGGCGACTGACCTCGGGCTTCGGTTGACCCCGTCGGATCTTTCCGGTGAGGCGCCCCCATCCGAGCGGTGACCAGACCACTGCGCCCAGCCCCTGGTCCACGCCGAGCGGCATCAGCTCCCATTCGTAGTCGCGCCCGATCAGGGAATAGTAGGTCTGGTTGGCGACATAGCGTGGGAAGCCATGCTTGTCGGCAACCGAGAGCGACTTCATCAGGTGCCAGCCCGAAAAGTTGGAGACGCCGACATAGCGGATCTTGCCGGCGCGCACGAGCACGTCGAGAGTCGCAAGCACCTCTTCAGGCGGGGTGAACGCGTCGAAGCCGTGAAGCTGGAACAGGTCGATGTAATCGGTGCCGAGCCGGCTCAGCGAACCGTCGATGGCCGCGAGCAGATGCTGCCGTGACGAGCCGATGTCGTTGGGCCCATCGCCGAAGCGGAAGGTGGCCTTGGTCGAGATCAGAACCTTGTCGCGGCGACCCTTGATGGCCTCGCCGAGGACGCGCTCGGATTCGCCGAGCGAATAGACGTTGGCAGTGTCGAACATCGACACCCCGGCATCAAGGCAGATATCCAGAAGGCGCCGCGCCTCGGCCGCGTCCGTCGTACCCCACGCAGCAAGGCGGCCGACGCCGCCGAAGGTGCCCGTTCCCAGGCTCAAAGCGGGCACCATGAGGCCGGATCGGCCCAAGCGTCGGTATTCCATCGATATGCTCCTCGGCTGGCCGCTGGTTGATCGATGCGGCCTTGGGGTGCGATGGTAATGCAAGCGCGGGCCGCGTCCTATCACGCGCTCACATACCGGCCTTGCTCGGGAATGGCCTAGTCGTGCAGACGCATGTCATCGAATGCTGCATCGGCAACGCGCGCGCCTGGCGTCTTCACCGATGACTGAGCCTCGACCCTGGTTGCGGGCGAGGGGAAGCAGGCGGCTTCGCCGTCACGCGCCTGCCGCGGCAGCAGCGTCAGGCCCCAGCCCACCAGGACCAGCACCGCGAGCCTGATCGCGATCACACCCAGCAACAGCTCCGATCCGCTTATGGTGGCGTGAGTCCTCATGCACGCCAGCCTGATGCGCGCAGCCGGACAAGGCAATCTGGAATTGACGAGCCTTGCCTTCGCCTGCAGCGAAGGCTCGAGGTGATGGCTGGCTGGATCTCAGTGCCGCAACTGGCTCTGCCTGAAGTCGCGCGGCGACATTCCGAAATGCTCGCGGAAAACGCGGCCGAAATGCGAGAGGTCGTTGAAGCCCCAGGCGAAGGCGATCTCGCTGACATGGCGATGGGCCAGCACGGGCGAGGCGAGGTCACGCCGGCATTGGGCGAGACGCTCGGCAAGCACATGGCGCTGGAACGAGGTATCCTCGTCGGCAAGGAGATCGTTCACATATCGCGGCGAGATGCCGAGGGCAGCCGCGGCCTCCGACAGCGAGAGGTCGGGATCGGCCAGGTGAGCGCGGATGTGGGCCTTCAGGCGATAGAGCAGGGCGGAGCGGTGGGTGGAAGATGGCAGCGATGTCTTGCCGAGCCGTTCGCTCAGCGCCATCGCGAGCAGATCGACGGCCTGCTCCGACAGCGCCGCAGCGTTGTCCGGGGCAAGTCGGTCCGCGCTCTGGCAAAGCCTGAAGATGAAATCATAGGCGAGCCGTTCGAGCGGCACATCGGCGCCGAACGACATCGCGGTGAGCGTCTCGGTGGCGCCAAGCCGGCGTTGCAGCATTTCGCGGGGCACCTTGAAGATGGTCTGCGTGAAGGCGTGGTTGAACTTCAGCTCATAGGGACGCGTCGTGTCGTAGAGCGCGAACTCACCGGGATGGATCACGGTCTCGCGGCCGTCCTGCACCACGCCTCCATCGCCGCGATTGCCGAGCGCAACCAGGACAAAATCCTGATCCGAACGCGCGATGCGGGATGGCGTCCGGAATACGTGCTGGCGGTCGGAGCAGACCTCGGAGCACACGGCCCTGCCGAGCGGGGCCTGCGTGACCGAGCCGCGAAAGGCGCGGCCGAGGTCGGACTTGCAGTCGAGCCCGACGAAAACGTCGCAGACGATGTCCTGCCACAGCGCCAGCCGCCGGTAGCCAGGGCTGCCGTCTGTCGTGAACTGGATTGGCATCGGCAAGCCTCCCTGTCACATCCAGCAAAACCGCATGTTGGCGCAGATCCAGCCAGACCGAAGGCAAGTCCCGTACCCGTCGGCGATCCCGGCCAGTCGAGTTTTTGTTCCACTGCGGTCGAGCGCCCGGCCGGGTGGCTTGGCCAAATAGACTGCATCGGACGTGGCTTCCGATCAACCGGCAATGGAGGCGGCAATGGGCTTCGAACATCCGAAATACAAGGTCGCGGTGGTGCAGGCGGCGCCGGCCTGGCTGGATCTCGACGCATCGATCGACAAGTCGATCGCGCTGATCAGGGACGCCGCCGAGAAGGGCGCCAAGCTGATCGCCTTTCCCGAGGCCTTCATCCCCGGCTACCCCTGGCATATCTGGATGGACTCGCCGGCCTGGGCGATCGGCCGCGGCTTCGTGCAGCGCTACTTCGACAACTCGCTGTCCTATGACAGTCCGCAGGCCGAGCGGCTGCGCGACGCCGTACGCAGGGCAAAGCTCACCGCCGTGCTCGGCCTGTCCGAGCGCGACGGCGGCAGTCTCTATCTGGCGCAATGGCTGATCGGGCCGGACGGCGATACCATCGCAAAGCGCCGCAAGCTGCGGCCGACCCATGCCGAGCGCACGGTCTATGGCGAGGGTGACGGCAGCGATCTCGCCGTCCATGCAAGAGCCGACATTGGCCGCATCGGCGCATTGTGCTGCTGGGAGCATCTCCAGCCACTGTCGAAATACGCGATGTACGCCCAGAACGAGCAGGTGCATGTTGCGGCTTGGCCGAGCTTCTCGCTCTACGATCCCTTCGCGCCGGCGCTCGGCGCCGAGGTCAACAATGCCGCCTCGCGCGTCTATGCGGTGGAGGGCTCCTGCTTCGTGCTCGCGCCATGCGCGACGGTCTCGCAGGCCATGATCGACGAGCTCTGCGACCGGCCCGACAAGAATGCGTTGCTGCATGTCGGCGGCGGATTCGCCGCGATCTACGGCCCCGACGGCAGCCAGATCGGTGACAAGCTGGCGCCGGACCAGGAGGGTCTGCTGATGGCCGAGATCGATCTCGGTGCCATCGGTGTTGCCAAGAACGCTGCCGATCCCGCCGGGCATTATTCGCGGCCCGACGTGACGCGGCTCCTGCTCAACAAGAAGCGATACCAGCGCGTCGAGCAGTTCGCGCTGCCGGTCGACACCATTGAGCCCACGGATATCGCGGCGGCGGCGAGCTGATCGCCGGGATCAAGGGGAGGGAACGATCATGGAATCCGCAATTCCTCTGCATCTCGAGACCCAGCGCACGCGCCACAAGCGCGTGCCGGACGACTACCAGCCGCCATATCCGTCGTTCGTGGCGCGCTACAAGCCCGCCGTGAGCCGCGTTGTGATGGCCTATTTCGGTGTGCAGTATCGCGGCGCGGCGCCGGCGGCTGCGACGGCGGCACTCGCCGAGATCGCGGCGCGGTTTGCTGCCGACGGCGGGCCTTCGCATTGGGATCGCGCCCGCTACGTCGACCGCGCCGGTTATGAGACCGTCGTGTCGGTTGCCTATTGGGACGACATCGCGCGCTTCGACACCTGGTTTGAACCCGCGCGCGCAGCCTGGACCGAGAACCGGCGCGAGGGCATCGGCACCTTCATCGAGGTGCTGCGTCCCACGGTCGCCCGGCACGAGACGCTGTTCTCCTCGCTCGACCGGCCCGAGGGCGTGGCCGCAGTCGCCGGCGACATGAGCGGCGAGGTGCAGGAGCACGCCTATTGGGGCGGCATGCGCGATCGCATTCCGCTGTCGCAGACCGATCCGATGACGCCGGGCGGCGCGCCGGAATTGATCCGCGACGGCGCGCGGCTGCGGGTGAAGGCGCACGACAATCTCTGCCTGATCCGCTCCGGGCAGGACTGGAGCGATACGGAGGCATCGGAGCGAAAGCTTTACCTCGACGACGTCGAGCCGGTGCTGCGCGAGGGTATGGATTTCCTGCGCGACGACGGGCTAGCGATCGGATGCTACGCCAACCGTTACATGCAGGTGCTCTCCGCCGACGGCAGCGTGAGCGAAAAGTCCTACGGCCAGAGCTGGTGGAGGAGCCTTGCCGCATTGGAGCGCTGGGCGGAGTCGCATCCGACCCATGTCAAGATATTCGGCGCGGCGATGAAATACCTGTCGACGCTCGGGCCGTCGGCAAAGCTGCGGCTCTATCACGAGGTCACGGTGGCGGCCGCGGACGAGCAGTTCTTCGAATATCTGAACTGCCATTCGAAGACCGGCATGCTGGCGGCGGTCGAGACCGTCAGCGCCTAGGCTGCGCAGTGGCCGAGCAACTCGGGATGCGCGGCGCAGATGTGATGCGCGCCGGCATCCCGCAGCTCGGCCTCGCTGCCATAACCATAGAGCACGCCGATCGCGGTCATGCCGTTGGTGCGGGCGCCGATCACGTCGTGGCTGCGGTCGCCGATCATGATCGCGCTGCAGGGATCGACCTTCGTTTCGTCGAGCGCATAGCGCAGCAGTTCGCGCTTGTCGACACGCGTGCCGTCGAGCTCGGAGCCGAACACGCGCTCGAAATACGGTTTCAGGCTGAAATGATCGACGATGCGGGTGGCGTAGACCGCGGGCTTGCTGGTGGCGACGAACATGCGCTGGCTGGTTGCGGCGATCATCGTCAGCGTGTCGATGATGCCGGCATAGGCCTCGTTCTCGAACAGGCCGATATCGGCAAATCGCTCGCGATAAAGCAGTAGCGCACGGTCGGCGAGCTCGTCGCTTCCGGTGAGCTTCTTCAGGCTGGCGTGCAGGGGCGGCCCGATGCACCAGGTCAGCTCGTCCTCGCTCGGCACGGTAAGGTCGAGCCGCTCCAGCGCGTATTGGATCGAGCGGGTGATCCCGGGCTTCGGGTTGGTCAGCGTACCGTCGAGATCGAAGAAGATTGTAGCCATGCCAGCCGTGCCCGTGTTGATACCGCCGTTGTTTGACCTAAACGACGCCGCTCCTCAAGGCAACGCCGCCGCGTCGATGTCGCGTACCGTTTTAAAGCTCGCTATTGGCAGGGCATAAGCGTAAAGTTCTGCGATCACCGCCCTTCCCATGGCATCTATCGGTGACTGAGGGTCACTAGCGCTCCCGCCGAACGAGGAGGAGCGTGCATGCCGCGATTTAATCTGGCCGACTGGATCGTGCCGCCGGTGATCGTCCCGCTGTTTCTGTTGCTCCTGGTGGCTGCTGCGGCTTTTCTGCATGGATAGGACGCCGCTCCAATATCTGGTGAGCGGACGCGATCAAAGCGGCTATGTCAGCCTGGCCCGCACCACGGCGACCGCCGCTCTGAAGAAGGCGAGGGAGTTGTTGCAGGAAGGCTATATCGACGTGCGGATATGCACGCCGCAGGGCCGGGTCCTGCTGTCTGACGAGTTCGATCAGTTCGAGGCATGAGGAGCGCGGGGGGCGTCAAACGGCGCGCCTGGTCCTTCGCGAGGAAAGATACCCGCATGAAAATGCTTATTGTCGCATTGGCGCTTGGCACATTCGTGCAAGGCGCAGTCGCGAAAGAGCCGGACTGCCGCGCGATCGAAAGCACGAGCGGACGGCTCGCCTGTTACGACGCTGCGTTTCCGCCGCAAGCAAAGAAGCCCGCCGCGTCAGAAACGGACGTATCTCGAGCCCCCTATAAAGATCCGTTCCTTGAGGAAGAAGCCCGCACCGCGGCGAAACTCAAGAATATCTGTCGCGGTTGCTGAGGGATCCGTCATGGTCCGCGAAACAACCTACGTCGTGCAGGCGTTCAACGCCGGCAGGGGTGGCAATCTGAAGGCCGACTCCCCCATCGTCTGCAAGTCGGAAAGCGGCGCACTGCGCACGGCGGAGAGACTGGCCTTGAGCAAACTCGGCGTCGTCGCGTTCTCGTCCAGCGGCGATCCCGAGATGGGTGACTATGACGATGAGCCTACGGTGTTGTTCCGAAAGGGCGAGCTTCCGGCCGGTTTCGACTGAATTTGGTCGCGGTCGAGCAGATATTGGCGGAGAGCACGGATGAACGAGCGACTGGACATATTGAAGAAGGCCCGCGATCGCATGATCGAGGACAGGGATACGCATGCGAAGGTGCTGGCCGCTCCCTTTGATCGTGACAATGCCGAGCGAGCACGAAACAAGTTCGTCGAGCTTCAAACGCTGATCGATGCCCTGGACCGCGCAATCAGCGCTGAAAAGCCCGCCACGACATAGGACCGAGAAGCGCGTGAAAGGCGGGACTGGCGGACATGTCAACGCAGCACCGCAGTGGCATGCCGGCGGCCGCCACGTCTCGCCCTATTGCTGTCTCGCCCATTCGACGATCGCCGTCGCATCGGCGCCTGCCTGCGTCTCCCAGGTGGCGATCGCGGGCGTTGCCGCTTTCTGAAGCGCGGCGACGAGGGACGCCGGCGCCGGCTCGGCGATGCGGACGCCGTTGTCGCGCATGCGCGCATAGTTTTCGAGGGTGCGATGGGTCAATAGCGCGAATTGGCTTTGCTCGGTCTCGGCCGCCGCGGCCAGTACCTCGCGCTGCATCGGCTCGGACAGTTCGGCAAATGCGTCGCTTCGGACGAAGGCGATCGAGACCGGCATCGCGTAGTTGATCGCTGTAAAGTAGGGCAGGAAGTCCCAGAGCTTGCGTCCCGCGCCGCCGTCGCCGGAGGTGAGGAACGCATTCAGCCGGTGCTCCCTGAGGCCAGCGAGCGCCGCGTCCATCGGCAGGAACTGTGCGTTCGCGCCGGCCGCGCGCATGATCTCGCCGGAGTTGGCGTCGTAGGCCCGCAAATTCAGTTTCGGCAGGGCGTCGGCGCCTTCCAGCGCATGGTCCGACCAAAGGCCCGTGGCCGGCCAGATCGTGACGTAGAGCAGCTTGAGGCCGCGCGCCGCGAGCGCCTTCTCATAGAGCGGGCGCGCCCGCAGATTGGCGGCGCGGGTGAGGTCGACCGACTGCACCAGGAAGGGCAGGGTGGACAATCCGAGCACCGGGTCGAGGCCCGAGAGCGCGCCGGCGAAGGCGTCGCCGCCGGCGATGCGACCATCCAGCGCGGCGCGCGGCATTTCGCCCGAGTTGATCTTGAGCTCGTTGTCGAAAGCGTTAGCTACGGTCACGAAACCGTTTGTGCGCGCCGCGACACGATCGGCGAAACTGGTGAGCCCGATCCCGGAAATGTTGCTTTGCGGATATTCCGTGGTCATCCGCCAGTTGACTTGCGCCATGGCCGGCGCGGCGGACAGGACGAGGGCTAGGAGGACAAGGATCGCGCGGATCCCTGGGGCGGGGCAACGCATTGGGAGAAGCGGGTCAAACAGCATATATTGGCAACTCGTCGAACCATGACACGATGCCACAACATGGCAGATCATCTTGTTGCATGCCGCGCCGGAGCGCGCCACAGCGATGCTTGGGCACGGCTGACGCGAATTGCGTCACTCATCATTGCAGCACTGCTCGTCTCGGCGACACGGGTGGCGGCGTGGGACAGCTCGCCCGCGAAGACCAATATCGCCGTCCCCAGCGTCGAGGAGCTTGCGATGCCACCGGCGACGCCGGCCGCTGCGCGCGAGAGCGACACGCGGGAATCGATCTGCCTGATCGTCGAGGCCGCCGCACGGGATGGCAATCTGCCGCTGGAATTCTTCGCCCGCGTGATCTGGCAGGAAAGCCGATTCCAGGCCGATGCCGTGGGGCCCATGACGCGCAGCGGCGAGCATGCGCAGGGGATCGCGCAGTTCATGCCGGGCACCGCGAGCGAGCGCGGGCTGCTCAATCCCTTCAATCCGGTACAGGCGCTGCCGAAGTCGGCGGAGTTCTTGAACGAGCTGCGCAACCAGTTCGGCAATCTCGGCCTGGCCGCAGCCGCCTATAACGCCGGGCCGCGCCGGGTGCAGGAATGGCTCGCCGGCACCGGCGGCATGCCGGAGCAGACCCGCAACTACGTCTATGCCATCACCGGCACGAGCGTCGATGCCTGGGCCAAGGCCGGTAGCACCGGCAAAGGGCCGCCGAGATCGCCGCCGACGAGCTGCCGCGATCTCATGGCGCTTCTCAAGCGCGCGCCGAATGCCTTCGTCGCCGAGCTCGAACAGCATGTCGAGCTCGCTGCCGCAAAGGTCTGGGGCGTACAGCTCGCTGCCGGCTTCGACCGCAACAGGGCGCTGGCGATGTATTCCCGCGCCGTCACGCGGCTGACCGCTGTGATCGGCGACCGTGATCCGAGCTTGCTAAGCTCGGTAATGCGCAGCCGCGGTACGCGCGCGTTCTACCAGGTGCGCATCGGCGCGGACACGAGGAGTGAGGCGGATGATCTGTGCAACCGCATCCGCAAAGCCGGAGGTGCCTGCTTCGTGCTGAAGAACCGGGGTGTGAGCGGGTAGGCGCGTCTGCCCGCGCGCGCATGCCAGCCCCGCCGCGCGCTTCCTTGACGCCAGCCACGGCATTGCCCGTTATGCGGGCACGATTCCGCAATCCGGCCAAAGACTCCCGTGGCGCTTCCTCCGCTCGATTCCCCTCAATGGCAAAGTTCCTGGCGCGCGTTTGCGTGGGGACTGCGTTCGATCACGCAGACGATCCTCACGCTCGTCCTGTTCGCGACCTATCTCGGCATCGGCGCGCTCGCCCATGACACCCATTTCAGCCTGCTCTGGGCGCTCTGCTCGACGCTGTTCGTCTGGGCGGGCCCCGCGCAGATCATTTTGATCACCACGCTCGGCTCCGGCGCGACCATCATCCAATCGGCGATCGCGGTCACCGTCAGCGCGATCCGGCTGTTTCCCATGGTGGTCTCGGTGCTGCCCCTGATGCGCACGCCGACGACCAAGCGGCGCGAGCTGTTCTTCGCCGCGCATCTTACGGCGGTGACGCTGTGGGTCGAATGCCATCGCTTCCTGCCGCAGGTGCCGCGCGAGCGGCGCATCGCCTTCGTCAACGGACTTGGTTTTGGTCTGGTCTCCGTGTGTCTCACCGCCAACACGGTCGGATATTTCCTTGCCGCCAACCTGACGCAGACGCTAGGCGCCGCGATCCTGATGCTGACGCCGCTGTCGTTCCTGTTCTCGACCGCGCGCAACAGCCGCGAGGTCGCCGACGTCGTCGCGCTGACGCTCGGGGCTCTGCTCTATCCGCTGGCCGCGAAGATGAACTCCGGGCTCGACATCCTCGTCAGCGGTTTGCTGGCCGGCACGATCGCTTATGGCGTGCATTGGTGGCGGGAGGTGCGCGCATGAGCTTTGCGCAGCTCATCGGCGACTGGCACGCACTCGTCGTGCTGTTCGTTGCCGGCGTTGTTCCCAACCAGATATGGCGCATGCTGGGCCTGTGGTTCGGCGGCGGCATCGACGAGGGCTCGGAGCTGCTGGTCTGGGTGAGGGCGGTCGCCACCGCCATCCTGGCAGGCGTCATCGCCCAGATCGTGGTGGAGCCGCCGGGGGCGCTCGCCAGCGTGCCGGACGTCTTGCGCTATGGCGCGGTCGCCGCAGGCCTAATCGCCTTCCTGCTGACCCGCCGCTCGATCTTCGCGGGCGTGGTCACAGGCGAAGTCTTCATGCTGGCCGGCAAGTGGTGGTTAGGCTAAAACCACCGCCGAACAGCAAGGAACGGGAAATATGGTTCGCGAAAACGAGCTCCGCGAGGGTGAGATCGCCATCGAGTTGCCGTCGACGGAGGATGCCGGCCTCGTCTTCATCGGCCGCATCCGCACGCCCTGGACCTCGCGGATGGAGACGCCGCGACAGGGGCGTCAGGACGGCCCGGTGTGCCGGCTCGAGATCTTCGAGCCGTTCGTGCCGGCCATCAAGGGCGTCGATTTCTACAGCAATCTCGAAGTGCTCTACTGGCTCGACAAGTCGCGCCGCGACATCGTCCTGCAAAGCCCGAAGAACAACGAGAAGACCCGCGGCACGTTTTCGCTGCGCTCACCGGTCCGGCCCAACCCGATCGGCACCTCGATCGTCAAGCTCGTCGGCATCGAGGGCAATGCCATTCTGGTGCGCGGGCTCGACTGCATCGACAACACGCCGCTGATCGACATCAAGCCAGATCGTTGCGAATTCACGCCGCTGGCCGCGCCGCAAGCAGGGGATTTTCAAACGGAGTGAGGGGCGGCGATCGTAGCCCGCATGGAGCGCAGCGGAATGCGGGGAAGGTCCCGGATTGCGCTTCGCTCCATCCGGGCTACAGGGCTGATATCTAGCCCGCCTTCAGCGCCGCGATCAGCTTGGCCGCGTTCTCTTCCAGGACCTTGACGTCTTCCTTGCGGCTGGCGGGCGGCAGCATGGCCACGCCGTCGTGGCGCGGCATCACGTGCATGTGGAGATGAAACACCACCTGGCCGCCGGCGGGCTCATTGAACTGCTGCACGGTAATGCCGTCGGCCTCGAACGCCTTCATCGCAGCGGCCGCGATCTTGTGCGCGCCCCGGGCGACGTGGGCGTAGTCATCAGGCTTGATGTCGAGGATGTTGCGGGCAGGCGCCTTCGGGATCACCAGCGTATGGCCCGATACCCGCGGCATGATGTCGAGGAAGGCAAGCACATGCTCGTCCTCATAGACCTTGTGGCAGGAAAACTCGCCGCGCAGGATCTTTGCGAAGATGTTGCTGGGGTCGTAGGCGGTCATAGCGGCGGCTCCTCGAATTTTGCGCTTACTGTCATCAGCCGTGGCAAACCGTCAAGGCGCCTCGTCGACGCCTTTGCGGAACGGGCCGAGCTCGGCCAGCTCCCGTCCGGCCTCGGCGACATAGGCGCGCTCGCGCTTGAGGTAATCGTCGATGGCGCGGCGCAGGCCGGGATCGGCGATGAAGTGGGCGGAATGGGTGGTGCGCGGCAGGTAGCCGCGCGCGATCTTGTGCTCGCCTTGCGCGCCGGCCTCGACATTGTCGAGGCCGTGTTTGATCGCGAAATCGATCGCCTGATAGTAGCAGACCTCGAAATGCAGGAACGGATGATGCTCGACCGCGCCCCAGTTGCGGCCGAACAGCGTATCCGAGCCGATGAAGTTGATCGCGCCCGCGATCCAGCGGCCGTTACGGCGGGCCATCACCAGCAGCACGTCCTGGCTCATGGTCTCGCCGATCAGCGAGAAGAATTCGCGCGTGAGATAAGGCCGGCCCCATTTGCGCGAGCCGGTCTCCATGTAGAATTCGAAGAAGGCGTCCCAGGCATCCTCGGTGATGTCGCTGCCGGTGAGCCAGTGGATGGTGATGCCACCGGCAAGCGCATCGCGCCGCTCGCGCTTGATCGACTTGCGGTGGCGCGAATTGAGCGTGGTGAGGAAATCGTCGAAGGTCGCAAATCCCTCGTTATGCCAGTGGAACTGCTGATCGGTACGCTGGAGGAAGCCGTGCCCGGCGAGCCGTTTCCACTCCGCCTCACGGGCGAAGGTCACGTGCACCGAGGAGGCCTTGCTGACGCCGCACAGCGCCACCAGTCCGCTCGCCAGCGCTTCAGCGATGCGCTCGCGATCGACGCCGTCGCGGACCAGCAGCCGGGGCCCTGTGGCCGGGGTGAAGGGAACCGAGACCTGGAGTTTCGGATAGTAGCGTCCACCGGCGCGCTCATAGGCGTCCGCCCAGCCGCGGTCGAAGACGTACTCGCCTTGGGAATGCGATTTCAGATAGCAGGGCACGACCCCGGCGACGCGGCCATCGACCTTGGCCACCAGATGCCGCGGCCCCCAGCCGGTGCGGATGGTTGCTGAACCCGATTTCTCAATTGCGGATAAAAACGCGTGCGAGACGAACGGGTTATAGGCGGGTTTTGAGAGGCCGAGGGAATCGCCTGGAAGCCCGGATGAAGGTCCCGCGCCATGCCCGTTGCAAGCCTTGTCGGGATTGGCACAGGCGTCCCAATCCTCGGCAGATACCTCGCCAATCGAGGGTACAGCCTCGAGTGTGATTTCAGATGATGCCATCGTGCCCAAGATCGTGCATTGCAGCAGCGACTTCAAGAGGCGGGAACCGAGCTCTCTCGTGCCCCGGACGCATCGCAGCGCTCAGCGGTGCGATGCAGAGCCGGGGCCCATTCGCATAGCGTGCCGCCTGCCGGGACACGAGCGCGGGGGTGCGCAGGCCCTACGGCACGAACTCCTCAAAGATCATCTGATCCGCATATCGTCCAACCCGCGTCCGCTGCTCAGGGGTGCGCACGGTCCAGCCGAGCAGGGCGCAGCCGAGGACGTTGCGGGCGATCCAGGGGGCGGGGGCCGGCAGGTGGTCGACCTTGAAGGCGACGAAATGCGGCTGGGTCTGAAAGCCGTGGCGCAGGTACAGCATGCTGTCGCGCTGCGCCTGCGTCAGCTTCGCCCGGTACTCGTCCTCGTAGGTCCGCTGCGCAACGATGCCGCGCGGGCGGGACGGCAACAGCTCGCGCAGCGCCAGCACCTGATCGGGATCGAACGACATGCCGACGGCGGGGCCCTGATAGGACGACAGCACCTCGGCCATCCGCTTCACTAGCTTGCGGTCGCCGCCAAAATGGCTCTTCACCTCGATCACCAGCGGCACGCGGCTGGCGACCATGGCGCAGAGGTCGGACAGCGACATCATCCGCTCGTCCGTGTCCTTGAACTTGACCGCCTTTAACTCGGCCGCGGTCTTCGACACCACCTCGCCGGTGGCCTCGGTGAGACGGCCGAGCGCGTGGTCATGGTGCACCATGGCCTCGCCGTCGGCGGAGAGCTGGATGTCGACCTCGATCGAGAAATTGCCCGCGATCGCCGCCTGCACCGCGCCCGGCATGTTCTCGACGACACCGCGGGAAATGTCATGCAGGCCGCGATGGGCGACCGGCCGGGCTGTCAGCCAATCAGGAGCGCGCAACGCCGTCAGCTCCGTGTCAGGCGACCTCGAACACGCCTTCGACCTCGACCGCCGCATCCGCGGGCAGCGAGGCGACGCCGACGGTGGTGCGGGCGTGGCGGCCCTTGTCACCGAAGGCGGCAACCATCAGGTCGGAGGCGCCGTTGAGCACCTTCGGCCCGTCCAGGAAGTCGGGTGCCGAGTTGATGAAGCCGCCGAGGCGCACCACGCGCACGACCTTGTCGAGGTCGCCGAGCGCGGCCTTGACCTGGGCCAGCAGGTTGACGGCGCAGCCGCGCGCCGCCGCGGCACCGTCCTCGATCGAAACGCCGGCACCGAGCTTGCCCTTGGCGATCAGCCTGCCGGCGGGGTCGAAACAGACCTGGCCGGAGACGAACAGCAGGTTACCGGTGCGCACGAACGGCACGTAATTGGCGACAGGGGTAGGGGCCTCGTGCAGCTTGATGCCCTGTTCCGCCAGTTTCTGCTCGACCGTGCCCGCCATGTTCGACCTCGTTGTCCAAATTTCATCCGCCCGGCTGCGTCCATTTGGAGGCCGGGCGCGCCCTGTTTCGCCCATCGTGCCGCCACATGCAAGCCAACCGGAGCGACTGCATTTTGTTGTGGCCAGGCAGCAGGTTCAAGGCGGGGGCCGCAACTTTACGTGAAACGGCCTCAGTTGCGACGCAATGGAACGGTCATTAAAATGTCGAATCTGCGCTTTCCCCAGGGATGACACATGGTGCACCTTTTCCGGACTTCGCTCGGTGTGATGGCGCTCGCGGCGGCTGCTTTCGGCGCAGGCGGTGGAGCGCAGGCGGCCAGCGGTCCGTTCCTTGCGCACCAGGCGCTCTATGACCTCAGCCTCGTCAAATCGCGCTCCAACTCGGTCAACAGCGCGCGCGGCCGCATCCTCTACAATTTCACGGGAAGTTCGTGTGAGGGCTACACCTCCGAATTCCGCCAGGTCTCCGAGCTCGACAGCGGCGAGGGCAAGATCACGCTGAGCGATCTCCGCTCCAACTCCTGGGAGGACGCCGCGGGAAAAAGCTACCGCTTCAAGATCGAGACGCGGATGAACGAGACCGATGCCGGCCGGGTCGACGGTTCGGCCGAGCGCGACGGCGACCACATCAACGTCAAGCTGAAGCTGCCGGCGCCGAAGAATTTCACGCTCGACGGCAAGATCGTGTTCCCGACCGAGCAGATCCAGCGCATCATTGCCGCCGCCAAGGACGGCAAGTCGCTGCTCGAGTTGTCGGTCTATGACGGCTCCGACGACGGCCAGAAGGTCTACAACACGCTGACCGTGATCGGTCAGCCGATTCCCGCCGACCGCACTGCTTCGCCCGATGCATCGACCACGGACGAGCACATGAAGTCGCTCAAGCGCTGGCCGGTTACCGTCAGCTATTTCGATCGCGAGTCCCAGCAGAAGGAAGGCGAGCAGACGCCAGTCTACGCGATGGCGTTTGAGCTCTACGAGAACGGCGTCTCGCGCCAGCTCGTGCTCGATTACAACGATTTCGTGATCTCCGGCGCGATGGGCAAGTTCGACGCGAAGGACAGCAAGCCCTGCAATTGAGCGGCGAGGCTAGCCCTCCGCTCGCTCACCAGCTACGCTCCCTCCCAACCACAAACCCGGGAGGCAAGCACCATGCCCAAGCTCGACCATCTCCGCCCCAGCGGCCTGCATCACAATCCGGCCTATTCCCACGTCGTCACCGCTTCCGGTGCGCGCACCATCTACATCTCCGGCCAGGTGTCGGTGGACGAGGAGGGGCGGATCGTCGGCGAGGGCGATATTGCCGCGCAGACGACGCAGGTGATGCAGAATCTCGGCCATGCGTTGAAGGCGGCCGGCGCGACCTACGCCAACATCGTCAAGATCACGACCTTCGTCGTGAACTACAAGCCTGAGCTGCGCCCGATCATCGGCAAGGCCCGCTCGGCCTTCTTCGAGGGCATGGAGCCGCCCGCCAGCACCCTCGTCGGCGTCTCCGCGCTCGCCGCGCCGGAATGGCTGATCGAGATCGAGGCGGTGGCGGTCGCGGATTGAGGATACCTCGCAGACCCTAGGATGGGTAGAGCAAAGCGAAACCCATCACCCCTTGTTGCGCAGGAAGAGCTCGATGGGTTTCGCTTCGCTCTACCCATCTTATTTTGCTGCGGACATCGCTCGCAAAACAGTCATCGCCTCATCGGCACGCTCAGCAGGTACGAAAAGATGATCGTGGTGGAAGGCCGAAATGGCGTTCACGCTGATGCCGGCTTCGGCCAGGCGGGCCGTGACTGCACCCAGGAAGCCCACCGCATCGAGCGCGGAGTGAACCGTCAGGGTGATCAGGCGCGAGGCGAACGCGTAGCGTAAGCCTGACGCCTCGGCTTCTTCGCGCAGGATCACCAGCGTGGTTCCTTCCTGCTCGCGGAACGTCAGCAGCGGGTTGACCGCTGCGGGAATCGGCTCGCTGGGTGGGATCGTGCAAAACACGAAGATGCCGTCCAGCAGCTCCGGCTTCATGTTTCTCAACAGCGCGTCGAGGTCGCGTTCGCCTGTCACGATGGTCAGCCTCTCAGTGCGTTCGGATGGGTACAGCCCTTGCGAAACTCAACAGCGCCGGAACCTGACAGGGGCCTCGCCAACATACCTTTGTATATCTCTTCCAATCCTTCTCATACGCTGACCTTACGCTGGTACAATTGAGCGACGGCCGGAGATTCTTACAATTTGAGTCTACTCGGGTCACTGCGAGGAAGCTCAAATGAACGTCATGATTGGAAAGCTCAACGGCCTGTGGCACCTCATCGTCGGGTCTTGTCAGATCCGAACGCCGTTCCTGGCGACTCAGGATCGGCAGTTGGTCATTCAGTATGCCCGGCGTGTCTATCCGGGTGCACGGATCTTCGAACGCGACTGAATTGAGCAGGACTCGATCACTCCTGCTGCCCTGTTTCAGGCCCGTCATAGGCGATGCCGCGAATGACGGCGGAGTTGCCGAACTTCTTGCGCAGGCTGTCCACCGCGCGCTCGGCATGCGCAGCACGGCGGTCAAGCATATCGGTGTCGTCGGCGGGCGAGCCCTCGCGCAGCGCGCTGACGCCGGCGCCCATCAGGCGGAAGGCGGTGCCGTCGATCTCCTTCGCCAGCATCTCGCGGCAGATCGAGAAGATCTTGGCGGCAAGCTGCGTCGGGCCTGCGATCGACTGCGAGCGGGTGCGCTGGCGGAAATCGGCGGTCTTCAGCTTCAGCGTGACGGTCGAGCCGGCAAGCTCGCTG
Organism: Bradyrhizobium sp. Mp27; assembly: GCF_029953005.1. Classification (NCBI taxonomy): domain Bacteria; kingdom Pseudomonadati; phylum Pseudomonadota; class Alphaproteobacteria; order Hyphomicrobiales; family Nitrobacteraceae; genus Bradyrhizobium; species Bradyrhizobium sp. Mp27. The sequence goes on from NZ_JASAUS010000037.1 coordinate 58,351, forward strand.
CTCTTGAGCCGCGACGAGGTCTTCTCGCAGAGCCGCCACAGGATCTTCTCCAGCGTCGCGAAATCGCGGATGTCGGTCTCGAAGGTGGTTTCGCTCGAAATCGTCTTGGCGCCCCGATCGGGCTCGACGCGGCGGTCGTCGATGCCGCGCGCGAGCCGCCACAGCCTGCGGCCGTCGCTCGGAAACTGTCGCATCATCTCGATCTCGTCGGCCTTTTGCAGGTCGGCGATGATGCGGAAGCCGCGCTGCACCAGGCGCTCCTGCGTGGCCGGGCCGACGCCGAAGATGAAGCCGACCGGCTTCTCCGCCAGCATCACACGTGCTTCCTCTTGATCGAGCGCGGCAAAGCCGCGCGGCTTGTCGAGGTCGGAGGCGATCTTGGCCAGGAACTTGTTGCAGGACAGGCCGACCGAGACGGAGATACCGATGTCGCGCTCGATGTTGCGCGCGAACCGCGCCAGCACCTTGGCCGGAACCATGCCGTGCACCCGTTCAGTGCCGGAGAGATCGAGAAAGGCCTCGTCGATCGAGAGCGGCTCGACCAGCGGCGTCAGCGCCTGCATGGCCTGCCGCACCTCGCGGCCGACTCGGACGTACTTGGCCATGTCGGGCGGGATCACGGTCGCATGCGGGCAGGCCTCGAGCGCCCTATACATCGGCATGGCCGAGCGCACGCCATAGGTGCGGGCGATGTAGCAGGCGGCCGACACCACGCCACGCTTGCCCCCGCCGATGATGACGGGCTTGTCGGCGATGTCAGGATTGTCGCGCTTTTCGACCGTCGCATAGAAGGCGTCGCAGTCGATATGGGCGATGGTCAGGCCTGCGAGCGCGCGGTGGCGGACGAGGCGAGGGGAACCGCAGGCGGAGCAGCGCCGTACGCCCATATCCAGATCGGCCAGACAATCCCGGCAGAAGCAGCGGGGCCCGGCCGTATCGGGGGCGGTCACGGCACGTCGCGCTCCCAGGAGGGGTCGCCAAGCGCGTCGCCCAGCACCTGCCGCGCCGCAGCAACGTTGGTCGGATGCAGCTCCGCGGTCGAGGCAAAGGCCTTCACGGTGGCATCATCGCGCATCACGAAATCGAGCACGCTGAGGAGGAAATTCGGGTCCGAGGCGGCATTGCGCAGGGTCTCCGGACCGACGCCTGTCTCAGCCAGGAACAGGCCGAGCCGCTCCGGATCGCCGGCCACGAAGGAGAGCGCCTGAATCGCAACGATTTCAGCGACTTCGCGAGGGTTGTGAACAGGCTTTTTCAAGGGTTCGGTTTGCCTTTCCGTTAACTTTCGGTGTCTACTTTGAAACCATCATGCCCGAGTCTCAAGACCGCCGACAAGCAACCGGAAACCACATCGCAGAAAGTCGGCCCTCGAGTTTAACGAAACTCAAGCGAATCTGAGGCTAGTTTGAATCCAGTTTTCGAAGCGCCGGCGAGCGGCGCTTGAGGCGTCACATGTATAGGGCTTCGTGCCAATCAGGAGGGCGGGATGGCTAAGACCGTCCTGATCGTGGAAGACAACGAGCTCAACATGAAGCTCTTCCGCGACCTGTTGGAGGCACACGGTTACCAGACCTCCGGCACCAGCAACGGCTACGAGGCGCTCGACCTCGTTCGCAAGATGCGGCCCGACCTCGTGCTGATGGATATCCAATTGCCGCAGGTCTCGGGCCTCGAGGTCACGCGCTGGATCAAGGACGATCCGGAGCTGCGCGCCATTCCCGTCGTCGCGGTCACGGCGTTCGCGATGAAGGGCGACGAAGAGCGCATCCGCGAGGGCGGCTGCGAGGCCTATTTGTCCAAGCCGATCTCGGTCGGCAAATTCATTGAGACGGTCCGGCGTTTTATCGGATAGGAAGTGAGTTCAAAGTGTCCGCGCGTATCCTGGTTGTCGATGACGTTCCCGCCAACGTCAAACTCCTCGAAGCTCGCCTGTCCGCCGAATATTTCGACGTGATGACCGCCTCGAACGGCACCGAGGCGCTGGCGCTGGCCAGCCGCGCCGAATGCGACATCATCCTGCTCGACGTGATGATGCCCGACATGGACGGCTTTGAAGTCTGCCGCCGCCTCAAGACCGATCCGGCGACGCACCACATCCCCGTCGTGATGGTCACCGCGCTCGACAGCCCCGCCGACCGCAATCGCGGGCTGGAAGCCGGCGCCGACGATTTCCTGACCAAGCCTGTCTCCGACGTCGTGCTGATCGCGCGCGTGCGCTCGCTGACGCGGCTGAAGATGATGACCGATGAGCTGCGCATGCGCGCCATCACCTCGCTCGAGATCGGCATGCAGGCGCCCGAGCGTAGCGCCGTGGCCGACACCGGCCGGGGCGGCCGCATTCTGCTGGTCGACGACCGTCAGTCCTCCTATGAGCGGCTGGCGACGATCCTCGCCGCGGAGCACACCATCGACGTCGAGCCGAACCCGACGGAAGCGCTGTTCCACGCCGCCGAGGGCAATTACGACCTGCTGATCGTCTCGCTCGACCTCAACAATTTCGACGGGCTGCGGCTGTGCAGCCAGGCCCGCTCGCTGGAGCGCACGCGCCATGTACCGATCCTGGCGATCGCGGACCCCGAGAACTCGACGCGGCTGCTTCGCGGCCTCGAGATCGGCGTCAACGACTACCTGCTGCGCCCGATCGACAAGACCGAGCTGCTGGCCCGCGCCCGCACACAGATCCGTCGCCGCCGCTACACCGATCATTTGCGCGACAACGTGCAGAACTCGATCGAGATGGCGATCACCGACGCGCTCACCGGCCTGCACAATCGCCGCTACATGGAGAGCCATCTGGCGACGCTCGCTGACCAAGCCTCGACCCGCGGCAAGCCCCTGGCGCTGATGATTCTGGACATCGACTATTTCAAGTCGATCAACGACAATTACGGCCACGACGCCGGCGACGACGTGCTGCGCGAGTTCGCGGTGCGCGTGCGCAAGTCGATCCGCGGCATCGACCTGGCCTGTCGCTACGGCGGCGAGGAGTTCGTCATCGTGATGCCGGAGACCGATCTGCACGTTGCCGGCATGGTCGCCGAGCGCCTGCGCCGTTCGATCGCGGGCGAGCCGTTCGCCGTCCACAAGGGCACCAAGCGCATCGAGGTCACGATCTCGATCGGCCTCACCACGCTGGAGCAGAAGGGCGAGGCGGTCGCCGACGTCCTCAAGCGCGCGGACACCGCGCTGTATCGCGCCAAGCACGATGGGCGTAACCGGGTGGTGTCGCAGGCGGCGTGAGGCTGCCCGCAACAAAAACTGCGAAAACAACCCCATGCACAGTAGCCGGCGTTAGCCGGATCAATGGCTTATGCGTGGGGCATGACGGTCGATGCCGGTTGCACCGGCATTTGACACGTCGGGCAAAACAGGAGCATTTTGATAGGATCGGGCAGGGCGCGGTTGTTGCGCGAAGCCCTCTCCCCAAACTTCGCTGTTCCCCAAACTCCACTGTCATTCCCCGCGTAGGCGGGGAATCCAGTACGCCGCGGCCTCTCGGTTCTAGCCTCGCTGTCTCTGGAATACTGGATCACCCGCTTTCGCGGGTGATGACACCGAACGATACGGCCGCAGTGCTCAGTGTGACGTGCGCTTGCCTGCCGTTGCCGGCTTCTCCGTATCACCCACATCCACGCCCGCATTCCGCAGCAGCACCTTCGCCGCTTCCTTCGCGGCGCGGGCCATCGCGGGGTCGTCGCGCACGAGGTCCTGCGCGATCGAGCCGTCGACCAGGAGCACGAGCTGGGTGGCGAGCGCATCCGCCTCCGCAACACCGAGCTCGTTCAACCGCTCGCGAAACCAGACGCGGCGGCTTTCCTTGAAGGCGATTGCGATCTTCTTCACGGCGCGGTCCTTGGGGCCAAGCTCGGCGACCGCATTGACGAACGGGCAGCCGCGAAAATCCTTGGCCGCAAAGCGCCGCTCCAGCGAATCGAAGGTGCCAAGAATCTGCTCGGCCGGGGGCTTGTCGGAGGGGCGCGGCTTGACGAAGCGCCGCTCCAGATAGGCCGCGATCAGCGCGTCCTTGGAGGGGAAGTGGTTGTAGAGCGTGCGCTTGGAGATACCGATCTCGGCCGCGATGGTGTCGACGCCGATGGCGCGAATGCCTTGCAGATAGAACAGCTTGTCGGCGGTCTCGAGGATCCGCTCCTTCATCGTCTGTGGTGTGGGCGGGGGAGCCATGCGGCAGCGTGCGTCCTGTTCGCTTGACAGCGTGCACCTTTCATAGCCTAAGTACACAGGTCTGTGTAACTAAAAACATCGAGAATTGCAGACGCCGGCGCGCGCGTCGCGCCAGCGAGGGAGAAAAATATGCCCCTTTTGCAGGTCCTGCGTCCGACATTGCCCATCCTGATCGGCGCCTCGATCATGCTGACACTGAGCATGGGGCTGCGGCAGAGCCTAGGCATCTTCATGCAGCCGCTGACGCACGACATCCACATCTCGATCTCCGATTTCACGCTGGCGCTGGCCGTGCAGAACCTCGCCTGGGGCTTTCTCCAGCCGCTGGCCGGCGCCATGACGGTGCGCTACGGCTTCCGCCCGATCATGATCGTGGGCGCGCTGATGTACATCGTGGGCCTCATCCTGATGGCGACCGCGAACGGGCTCGTCAGCATCATGATCGGCGCCGGCGTGCTGATCGGCACCTCGCTCGCCTGTACCGCGGCGGCGATCGCGATGTCGGTGGCCGCGCGCGCTGTACCAGAGACCGTGCGCTCCACCGTGCTCGGCATGGTCTCCGGCGCGGGCTCGCTCGGCGCGCTGCTGTCGGCGCCGATCGGGCAGTTGCTCAACGAAGGATTTGGCTGGCGCGTCGGGCTCGCCGGTTTCGTGATCATGTCGGTGCTGATGATCCCTGCGGCGTGGTATGCGGGCCGCATCGACGCGATTCCGCTGCCGAAGCCCGCCGCCGACGACATCGGGGATGCCACCGCTGCGACGGCTGCGAAGACGGCGTTCGGCAACGCGTCCTTCGTGGTGATGACCTGCGCCTACCTCGTCTGCGGTATGCAGCTCGTGTTTCTCACCACGCATCTGCCGTCCTATCTTGCGATCTGCGGCCTCGATCCGATGCTGAGCGCGCAGACGCTCGGCATGATCGGCGGCTTCAACGTGCTGGGCTCGCTGTTCTTCGGCTGGGCGGGCCAGCGCTGGAACAAGCTGGCGCTACTGGGCGGCATCTACATCCTGCGCTCGCTCGCGCTTGCCTGGTATTTCATGCTGCCGGCGACGTCGTTCTCGACGCTGCTGTTCGGCGCCATCATGGGCTTCCTCTGGATGGGGGTCGGCCCGCTGGTCGCCGGCGCGGTCGCCGAAATGTTCGGCCTGCGCTGGCAGGCGATGATCCAGGGCCTCGCCTTCATGAGCCACCAGATCGGCAGCTTCCTCGGCGCCTACGGAGGAGGGGTGCTCTACGACACGCTCGGCTCCTACACCATGGCCTGGCGCATCGGCGTGGCGCTCGGTCTGGCCGGCGGCATCATCCAGGTCGCATTCGCGCTGATCCGGCCGTCGCAGCCGCCGTCGCCGGTGCTGCGGACGGCGTAGCGGGGCGGTGCTCGCTAACGTCAGCTTGGGAGCTTATAGCGGACGCCACGCTGCTTGGTCGTGATGGCTGCTCGTGGCCCGTTTCGTATCTGGACTAAGAGAGCCTAAGCAAAGAAGGGGTGCGGAGCGTCTCCCGTTCCTTTCGCCTTCATAACCGCAACGCACGCATCGATCTGCTGGTCGGACACGTTTAGTCGGAATTCGCCGCGCAGCACGTCCCTAAAATCGCTTTCGGTCGCCAACCAGCGTTTCTCGGCGTGCCCGTCTGCGTCGCGCACTGTGACACGCGCGTTGTACATAGTGATCCGGCTCCTGTTCGGTCCCGGCTTTGCCACGATAATGTTGCCTTGGTATGGCGTATCCGGATGGGTCGCAGTGTACCAGTTGGTAATCTCGTATTCGCCATCGTAGCGGGGATAAGGAATGACCCGGTAGATGTGCTGCCAGCCATGCTTGAGCCGCGCCTGGAGCGTCAGCTCGCCGCCAATATCAATGAAACGCATGACCTCGTGGGGCGTCTCTTGTTCGACCTGTGGCACGAGCTTGAGCGCGCAGGTCGGAGCGAGGTTGCCGAAGCCGACATCCGCCAGATAAGTCCCCTCCGGCAACTCCACTTTCAACAGCATGTGGATGGCTGGGCGCGGTGCGTCGATCTCCAGCCCGCGCACGACGCGCCCTTGCAGGCTTGTGATCCTGTAGCCGAGCGACCGAAGCCCGGCTCGGAAGAGCATGTTCTGTTCAAAGCAGTATCCGCCGCGCCCGCTGGCAATCATCTTCTGCTGGAGCGTAAGGATGTCGAGCTTTGGCGGACGCCCGAGCATAATATCGAGCGTTTCATAGGGGATTGAATGCGAGTGTCTGAAAATAAGCTGATTCAGAGTCTCGAGCGTCGGTGTGAGCGGCCCAGTATGGCCGATGCGCGCAAGCCAGGCTTTCTGATCGAGTTGTGTGCCGAGCATCTCATACGCTCCGGACGTCCAGGATGCCTATATTGCCATTTTTCGGCTCGGTATCCCACAGAAGTCTTGGCTACGACGCATCGGCGTGGCGCTGGGCCTGGCCGGCGGCATCATCCAGGTCGCGTTCGCACTGATCCGGCCGTCGCAGCCGCCGGCGCTGCGGACGGCGTAGCGGGGCGGTGCTCGCGAACGTCAGCTTGGGGGCTTACAGCGGATGCCGTGCTGCCTGGTCGTGATGGCCGCTTGTGACCCTGGCTGTGTAAAAACGCGGCGCTTGACGTGATTCTCGCGGTATGATTCCCGCACGATTTGCGGGGGTCTCGGATGAAGCGCTTCATTGAGGGTGCGGATCGTGGGCAGAGCACGCTGTTTCCTGAATGCGTGGAAGACTGGATCGGCGAGGACAATCCAGTTCGTCTCATCGACGTCTTCGTCGATGAACTCGATCTGGCCGAGCTTGGGTTCGGCGGGATCGATCCCGAAGCAACTGGCCGGCCATCGTACCACCCCTCGCTCCTCCTCAAGCTGTACATCTACGGCTATTTGAACCGGGTGCAGTCGAGCCGTCGGCTCGAACGCGAGGCCGGGCGTAATGTCGAGGTCATGTGGCTGCTGGGTCGGCTCGCTCCCGATCACAAGACGATTGCGGACTTCCGCAAGGATAACGGTCCAGCACTTGGCAAGGTCTGCGCGCGCTTCGTCGAACTCTGCCGTGAGATGGGCCTTCTCACGACGGCGAGCGTCGCCATCGATGGCAGCAAGTTTAAGGCCGTGAACAACCGGGACAAGAACTTCACCCGGGCAAAGGTGGAGCGGCGGCGGGCCCAGTTGGAGGAGAGCGTGGCGCGCTATTTGAGCCAACTCGATGCGGCGGACCGGCAGGAACCGACGGAAGCATTGGCCGCGAAGGTGACGAGGCTGACCGAGAAGCTGACGAAGTTGAAAGAGCAGATGGCCAAGCTTGTTGTCCACGAGGAGCAGATGCTTGCCTCGTCTGATCAGCAAATCTCCCTGACCGATCCCGACAGTCGTTCGATGGCAACGAGCGGCCGCGGCTCCGGC
>NZ_JASAUS010000038.1:0-65573 GCF_029953005.1 Bradyrhizobium sp. Mp27
GTCGTCAGGCGGCGAAAAGCCGAAGGCAATCCTGTGCGCCTCGTCAGACAAGATGTGCGGCCGCATCAATCGGGCCCAAAAGCCGCACTCTCACGAATAGGACGGGTTAGCAATGGGCTTTCCGAGTGCTAATAGTGCGCCCGGAAATATGGCTTGGCCGCGATCCTGTCAAGCAAGGGTGGTTAAGCGATTGGTGAGGCGGATATAGGATCGTGTCTAGAGAAACTTATTGGTCGCGCTGGCGTATAAAGGACGTCATTGCTCCGACAGCGGTTTTGCGCTTGGCTGCAGGAGGGATGCGGTCGGGGTCTCATTTGGGGGACGGTTTGCTCGGGGGAATGTCATGATCAGGTCAGCTCACGCACGCACGGTTGCCAATCTGGCGGCCGCCTCTTGCCTGGTGCTGCTGCTTGGCGCCTGCGGCGGCGGTATGAGCCTGCCGTCGTTCTCGTCGTCTTCGCCGCCGCCCGAGGCTGAGCCCGGCACCGGCCCGGAAATGCCGGCGAGCATCCGCGCCGACGAGATCGTCGGCCGTTGGGGTCTCGCCTCGTTCCAGAATCCGGCCGACCGCGCCCGCACCGAGGCCGCGGCCCGGGCGCAGTGCAAGAATCCCTACGTGATCACCGCCGGTTCCTCCGGCGGCGTGATCATGCATCTCGCCGACCAGGCGACGCCGCAGGAGCTGCGGCTGAAGGGCTCGCCCAGCGGCAAGAACTACATCGGGCCGGCGGGTCCCACCCCCGGCGAGCAGGACCGCGAGATCGTCTCCTTCGACGGCCGCGTCCTGATCACCCGCTTCATCGACAAGGACGCCGCCACCCGCTACGGCAACATGGTCTACGTCCGCTGCGCGCCCAGGGCGTAGTCTCTCCTTCGTCATGCCCCGGCTTGCCGCCTTCGCTGAAGCTTCGGCGGCCGGGCGAGCTTGTGGCCCGGCGTAGCCTTGGCGGAGCCGGGACCGGGGGCATCCAGTACGCCGCGGCCTCTCGGCTCAATCACCGCCTCTGGAATACCGGATCGCCCGGTCAAGGCCGGGCGATGACAGCGGAGGGGATGCTCTCAAAACAAGAAACGCCGGCTCTCGCCGGCGTTTTGTTTTTCCGTAATGTCGCGCCGGATTAGTCGAACAGCGCGTCGATGTCGTCCTGCGAGGCGTGGCCGACGTCGCCGGCGAGCTTGGGGCCGTTGAGGAGCTTTTCGTCCTCGCTGCGGGTGTCGGCCGGCGCGGGCACATGGGCCTTGATTGCGTCGACGCCGCCCCAGATCTCCATCATCGCATTGATGTGCTGCTCGATGAACTTCATCGTGGTCATGACCTTGCTGATGCGCTGGCCGGTCAGGTCCTGGAAGTTGCAGGCTTCGAAGATCGAGATGACGCGTTCCTGGATGTCGTCGGCGAGCCGCTTCTGCTGGTCGGCCGATTGCACCTTGGACATCGCGCTGGCCGCCTGGTCGATCGATTCGGCGGCTTCGAGGATCTGCTGGGTCGCCTGCTCGGTGCCGCCGACGACCGCGCCGAGCTCGCCATTGACCTTGGCCATCTCGCCGCCGTCGAAGCTCTTGCCGTGCAGCGTCGCGATCTCGCGCTTGGTGCGATCGATGGCGTCGTGGATAAGGTCGAGCTCGACCTTCAGCTTCTCGCACTGCTCGATCTGCGCCCGGTAGGTATCGAGCATGGTACGAGCTTCAGAGAGCTCGTGGGCGGTGGAGGCGTCGATCGCCGCCATGGCTGCGCTGCCGGACAAGGGCACAGTGCCCTTCGCCATCTGTGCGCGGATCGCACGCAGCTCCGCCATGATCTCGCTATGCATCGGCGCAGCCTCCTCAATCATTTCGGGGCTGGGCATCTCGCCGACAATAGCCTCTTCGACACGAAAACGTTTGCGGTGAATAGCCATCAGGAACTCCCCCCACCTCACTCACGCGTCTTTGTAGGCAGAAGCAATTTAACACGAGGTTCACAGCGGGAACTGTTGAGCGGCCGCACGCGACGGCGCGAAAAGAAGCGATTAACCATGGGCCTGCGGCGTTCATCGAAAATAAACGCTGATCGCCAAATTGCACCCTCGCTCGCGACGTGGTGAATCGAAACGGCTGATACGTTTACCAAACAAAACGGCTTTTGCTCTTTATTGACCACGTCGCGGTCGCCGATCAGCCATCGGCTCTGCACGACGCATGTGATCTAGACGAAACAGTACAGAGTACGTCGATGTTCAAGAAAATGTCTGTCGCGCTGCTCGGCAGCGCTTGCACCTTCATTGCCGGCGCGAACAGCGCCAGCGCCTTTGACAATAGTGTGCCGAATGATCCGCCTGCGGTGCTCTACCAGCCGCAGGTGCAGCCGGCGCCGGTGCGCGTCGCCTCCAATGCAAATATGGGCGGCGGCTTCATCGAGTTCCTGTTCGGTGACGGTCCCGGCCGCGGCCCGGCCTACGCGCCGCAGCAGCCGGTCTATCAGCAGCAGCCCGGCTATTACGACCAGCGCCGCCTGCCGCCGATGGGCGAGCCGCAGATGCAGGGTGGATATCAGCAAGGCGCAGGTCTCCAGCAGGAGGCGGTCGATCCGCGCCAGCGTCCGTTCGATCCGAGATTCGAGAAGCAATCCGTCGACTATAGCGGCAAGGAAAGTGCCGGCACCATCGTGGTCGATACGCCGAACAAGTTCCTCTATCTCGTCGAGGGCAATGGCCGGGCGATGCGCTACGGCATCGGCGTCGGCCGTCCCGGCTTCACCTGGTCCGGCGTGAAGTCGATCACGGCCAAGCGCGAATGGCCGGACTGGACGCCGCCGGCGGAAATGATCGCGCGCCGGCCCGACCTGCCGCGGCACATGGAAGGCGGCCCGGAAAACCCGCTCGGCGCGCGCGCAATGTATCTGGGCTCGACGCTCTACCGCATCCACGGCTCCAACGAACCCTGGACCATCGGCACCAACGTTTCCTCAGGCTGCATCCGCATGCGCAACGAGGACGTCATCGACCTCTACGGCCGCGTCAATGTCGGCACCAAGGTCGTGGTGATGTGAGCGCCTGACATTCGACATGAAAACGGCCGCCTTCCGGGCGGCCGTTTTTGCTTGTCGCGCTGATCGGGCAGCCTCACGCGTAGTCGCTGCCGCCATCGTCTCCGCCGCCGAAATCGCTGTCGTCGGCCACGTCCATGTTGTCGTCGTCGTTGTCGTCGTAGTTCTGATCGTTGTTGTTGTCCCGGTCGTTCGACGCCTGGTCGGCGAAGCCCTGGCGGGAACCGTCGTCGCGGTCGCGGCTGGAGCCGATGTCGTTGAGACCGGCATCGCGCGAGAGCGAGCCGCCGGACTGGTCGCTGCCGCCCCAGGGACTTCCACCAGCGCTGCGGTCGCCGAGCGCGCTGGTGTCGCCGAAGGCCTGCTGGTGCGATCCGCCCATCATCCCGCGGATGCTGGAGAGCAGCAGCGAGCCGCCGACGACGCCGGCCGCGGCTGCCGCCGCGGTGCCGAGGAACGAGCCGCCGCCACCGCCCATCGGCGGAGCGCCATAGCCCTGACCCGGAGCTTGACCCGGAGCTTGACCTGGGCCTTGGCCGTAGGCCTGTCCATAAGGAGGCGGTGCGCCGTAACCGGGCTGCGTCTGCGGCATCGCCTGACCCGTGTTCCAGACCGGCCGCGCGTCACGCGGCGGCACGTTCGGAACCGAGCCGCGCGAGGGGCCTCCGCCGAACAAGCTATCGCGCATGGTATCGAGGAAGCCGCCGGACTGCGCCTGCTCGGGCGCATGGGCCGCTTCCAGCTCCTGGATGCGGTTATGGGCGCGCTTCAGCGCTTCGTCCTGCAACAGCGTGGTCTGCACCAGCGCGTAGACGGCGCCGGGGGCCTTGCGCAGGCCATCGGAGATCGCGGCGATCGCGTCGGGATCGCGCGGTGCATTTTCCAGTTTCGAAAGCCGGTCGAAAAGCTCGTCGACGAGCTGGCGTTCCTGCGGCGTCATGATCAGTCTCCCTCGCTCAAACCAAGCGCGAGGCAGATGTAGGGTTCCATTGTGGCCCCAACAGTGCCCGCCGGATTAAATTTCGGTATGCGACAAGCTGCCCCGCGGCTTGCTTTCCGCCGGTTTCACCCCAGCGTGACGCCGCTGTCGGCCAGCAGGCGCGCAAACGCATCGCCTGAGAGATAAGCATGCTCGCGTTCGCGGACGTCCGTCATCGGATCGAGGCCGGCGAGGATGTCGTCGACGAAGCCGGGGTGGCACATCACGAGGCCACCATCGGGGAGGCCGTCCAGAAACTGCCGCATCAACGCGCCGAAATCGGCCTCGCGCGTAAAATCATAGGCGCCGGCAAAGCCGGGATTGAAGCTGAGGCCGGCGCTGGCGGCGCGGCGGCGGAATTGTGCGCTCAGGATATCGAGCACCATGGCTTTTGGCGAGGTCAGCCGCTGCACAAGCGGCAGGTCGCGCCCGCCCTGGCGGACCCAGGCTTTCGGCGCGGCTTCGCTGACCGCATCGACAAAGCCGTCGCGCACCTGCGGATAGAGCTGCACATGCTGGTGGCCGTCGACGAAGTCGGGCGCGCGCCCGAACGCTTCCGCGAACGCCGCCAGCTGCGCCTTGACCTCATTGCGAAAGAATTCGCGGTCGAGCCGGCGCGCAAGGCCGGCGCGCAGCAGCTTCGGAAACGGCATGAACATGTCGCCGTCCAGCGGTCGGAAATGCATGGTGAGCGGCCGGAACGGCGCCGACAATGTCACGTGCAAGCCGATCGCGCAGCGCGGGCTTGCTTTAGCCGCCGTCTGGAGCGCCTCGATCTCGCCGCGCTCGATCGCCGGTCCCACCATCATCGCCGAGGTGGCATTGAGACGGCCGCGTTCGATCAGGTCGCGGATGGCGCTATTGACGCCCGGGCTGATGCCGTAATCGTCGGCGCAGAGCCAAATCCGCCGCAGGCCCGCGGCCGCGCTCATTCGGCGGCCGTCCTCTTCGAGGCGTCGTCGGCCTTCCCGGTCTCGAAATGCTTTTCGCTGTGCTCGGCGACGAAGTAGATCGGGCGCGCCTTCAGCTCGGACAGGATCTTGCCGATATATTCGCCGACGATGCCGATCATGATGAGCTGCACGCCGCCGATGGTCATCAGGCCGATCACGAGCGAGGGATAGCCGGGCACCTGCTTGCCCGTGGTCCAGACCTCCCAGAGGATCGAGAGGCCGAACAGGAAGGCGCCGCCGGCGAGGATCACGCCGAGCAGGCTGGCGAAGCGCAGCGGTGCCACTGAGAACGAGGTCACCCCTTCGATCGAAAGACCGAGCAGGCGCGCGGCGCTGAAGGTCGTCACGCCATGGGTGCGCGGCGCGGGCTCGTAATCGACGCGGATCTGGCGGAAGCCGATCCAGCTCGCGAGGCCTTTGAAGAAGCGGTTGCGCTCCGGCAGCTGCCTGAGCGCTGCGACCGCGCGTGGCGACAGCAGGCGGAAGTCGCCGGCGTCTTCGGGGATCTTCTGGCGCGCGCCCCAATTGATCAGCGAATAGAACCCGCGCACGGCGACGCGGCGCAGGAAGGGCTCGTTGTCGCGATGGGCCTTGGCGGTATAGACGACGTCATAACCGTCCTCGATCCAGTGCCGCACCAGCTGCTCGACCATGGCCGGCGGATGCTGGCCGTCGCCGTCCATGAACATCACGGCGCCGAGCCTGGCATGGTCGAGGCCGGCCATCAGCGCGGCTTCCTTGCCGAAATTGCGCGACAGCGACACCACCTGGACGTCGACCGCGTCGGCCGGCAGGGAGCGGGCGATCGAGAGCGTCGCGTCCGCGCTGCCGTCGTCGACATAGACGACCTCGCAGGCGAGGCGATAGCGCTGCCGCAGCGTCTTGGCGAGATCGCAGATGCGCTGGTGCAGGGCGGCGAGGCCCGCCGCCTCGTTGTAGACGGGGACGACAATCGACAACCCCTTCGCGGCGGCACTGGCCGCGGTGGTCGTCATGCCGGAAACGTCAGAGCCCAGCGTCATTGATCAAGGTTCCAGAGGCGTCCATGGTTCTCAACAGCATATGGTAGCTGCCGTTTGCTGTCGCTACGCTGAACGAACCTGAGGCTCACTGCCGCAGGAATGCCTCGAGCTTGGCGAACAGCGGGTTCTCCCGGTCGAACACATAGTCGAGCGAAACCACCGAGACGGTCTCGGCGCCATGCTCGCGCAGGAAGCTCGCCAGCGCATAGAGCTGACCCGGCGGACAGTGCAGCGTCAGCATGCCCGACGAGGTCGGCCCGCCGAACGGGGCTTCGACGCCGAAGCGCTCGTGGGCTTCGCCGAGCAGGGCGGCGTCGCATTGCTGGAAGCGGGTGCGGACCTCGCGGTATTTGTTGGCCCGCGCCCTTGCTGCGATGTGATCGAGGATGACGCGCGCGGTCTCCCGCGCCTGCGGCGACCAGTCGGCATCCCTAGAGGCGACCAGATTGGCCTGGCTGCGCAGAATCACGCCGTCGTCGAGCACCCGCAAGCCGTTGGCGGCGAGCGTCGCGCCGGTCGTAGTGATGTCGACGATCAGCTCGGCGCTGCCGGCCGCCGGCGCGCCTTCGGTCGCGCCCGCGCTTTCGACGATGCGGTAATCGGTGATGCCGTGGCTCTGGAAGAAGGTGCGGGTGAGGTTGATGAACTTGGTCGCGACCCGCATCCGCATGTGATGCTGCTCGCGGAAGCCGGTGGTGACGTCGTCGAGGTCGGCCATGGTACGGACGTCGATCCACGCCTGCGGCACCGCGACGACGACGTCGGCATAGCCGAAGCCGAGCCCGTCGATCAGGGACACCCGCTTGTCGGCATCCGCGATGTTCTCGCGCACCAGGTCTTCGCCGGTGACGCCGAGATGCGCGAAGCCGCGCGACAGTTGCGAAGCAATCTCGCTCGCCGAGAGATAGGCGACCTCGACATTGTCGAGGCCCGCGAGCGTGCCGCGATAGTCGCGCGCGCCGCCGGCCTTCGACAGCTTGAGTCCGGCGCGGGCGAAGAACGCCTCGGTGTTTTCCTGCAGGCGGCCCTTGGAGGGAACGGCCAGGACGAATGGCGCGCTCATGACTTAAGCTCCCACCTTGCGACCGATCCGGGTCAGCGCGTCGACCCAGACCGAGAAGCCGACCGCGGGGATCGGCTCGGCCGATCCGAGCTGGGTCATCAGCCCGTCATAGCGGCCGCCGGCGACCAGCGGCTCGGCGCCGTTGCCCCTGTGATGCAGCTCGAATTCGAAGCCGGTGTAATAGTCGAGGCCGCGTCCGAACGCGGTCGAAAAGCGCGTCTGCTTAACGTCGATGCCGCGCGCGGCCATGAAGCCGACCCGGCTTTCGAACTGGTCGACGGCAGCGCTGAGGTCGAGCTTCGCGTCCGTGGTGAGCGCGCGGAGCTCGGCGACGGCATCGTCGGGATTGCCTGCGATCGACAGGAAGCGCTTGAGCACGGCAATCGCCTCGCGCGGCAGCGCGCCGCCCTTCAGCGTCGACTGCTCGAGGAAACGGTCGGCGATCTCGGCCGTGGTGCGGCCCCCGACATTGGTGGTGCCGGCGATCGACATCAGATCGGTGACGAAGGCGAGCGCCGCCTTGCGGTCGGAGCCGGCGAGCGCGGCCAGCACACCCTCATATTCGCTGCGGGTCGCGGTGGTCGCGGCCGCGAGCTTCTCCAGATCTTTTTCCAGGCTGATCTTGCGGTTGAAATCCTTGACCAGGCGGCGGCGCCACACCGGATAGAGGTCGAGCGCATCGAGCAGGGCGTTGAACAGCGCCACGTCGCCGGTGCGGATCTCGACATCGCGGACACCGAAGGCGGCGGTCGCTTCCAGCGCCAGCGCCAGCATCTCGGCGTCGGCTGCGGCGCGGTCCTGGCGGCCGAACGATTCGATGCCGGCCTGAAGAAACTCGCTGGCCTGACCGCTGCGGTAGCGGAACACCGGGCCGAGATAGCTGAACCCGGCCGGCTGGCCGGCGCGGTTCGAGGTGAGGTAGTCGCGGGCGACGGGGATGGTCAGGTCCGGGCGCAGGCAAAGCTCCTCGCCGGACAGGTCCGTCGTCAGATACAGGCTCTTGCGGATGTCCTCGCCGGAGAGGTCCAGGAACGGCTCGGCCGGTTGCAGAATCGCGGGCTCGGCCCTGACATAGCCGGCCTGCGCGAACGACAAGAGCAGCGTATCCGCCCAGGCGGCGGAGCCGGCAGCATTTGAGGTGGCAGTCGCGGTCATAACAGGGGTCCATCGTCCCGGCGGAACCGGGCAGGGCGAAAGAAGGGAGGCGAATTGGCGCAGGCCTTAGCATGGCGCGAAAGCGGTTTCGACCTCCAAAGGATCAATCGCTTAATGGCTTTGGAGGTGGGGCGCAGCGATCTGTCAGAAAGTATTTTAGGTATTTTAATACCTAGTACGGGAGGGGCTTGGTTTTCACTCAGTGTGGCCAGGGAGATCTCTGGGCGCATCGCCAAGCGATGCATCGGTCGAGACGAAGGCAGGCCCTGCGGTTTCGGACGCGGCGTGATCTGCGAGCTCCTCGGCAAGCTCGGGAATTCTCTGCCTCCTGCTCGGGTCCCTTATGCCGAGAAATGCCTTGATGAGCCCGAGCTCCTCGCGTCGCCGCCTGTCCGATGCAACATCGTCGTCCATGGCCATGTCGTCCTGCGCGACAGCCTCATTGCCCGTCGCTGATTCTTGTCCGCGCATGCGACTCAATGCAGCAACCGCAAGCTCAACGTCACATTGAGAAATTGAGGAGGACAGGCAAGTCGTCGCATACTCATATTGGGTATGGCGGATGATCCGTTTGCTGCTGCCTTCGTTTACAATGTGAATATTGGTTTCGATTCATGCGCAATGCATCAGATGTTATCCGGACGGTCTCGCGACACACGCTGGCCTATATGCTATTTTCGATCAGCGAGCTGTTCCGGCACTACGACGAATTCGATCCGCTGGACCTATTGATCGTTCATGCGATTCTCAACGCAAACGTGATCAATGTGATGAACGATCCGTCGCTGGACGAGAGATTCTCCAGCATTCACGCGGTCGAGCCGGATGCGATCAAGCAAGGGGTGTCCCGCGCGGCGCTCTCTCGCTTCCTCAGCCTGCCGCTCGAGACGGTTCGCCGTCGCGTGACGGGACTTAAGAGACGAAAGATTCTCGCCGAAACCAAGGCCGGGCTCATCGTGACCGAGCAGAACGCATTCAGGTTTGGAAACAATCACGAACTGCAGAAGACGAATATGCTGCTGCTCACAAAACTGCTTCGCGATCTCAAGCGCGCCGGCATCAATGGGCCGGATGATCTGCGTGCCCCCAAGGGCGCTGCATCGACAAGGAAGGCGAAGTAAGCGGCAGGATATGGATCAAAGCCTTCTCGATACTGCTCGCGATGGAACGCAAAGAACAGCATTGGACGGCTTGCTGTCGTTTCAGGGCCTCAAGCCATCCGCGGCTCTCGAGCTCCGATCGTACGACATCGATCATTTCGGAGAGAGTGAGAGATATGCCGGCGCATCCAGCATGCCGCTGTCGGCGGGGGCGACTGCAATCAAGCGCGCCCGGCTCAGCCTGCCAGCCCTGACGCTGTCTCTGGTGAAGACCTTCCCGCGGATCATCCGCGGTTATGATCTGGCGCACGCCATCGCGGTGGCGGTGCCGATGGACCATGTGACCTCCACCCGCATCAACGGGCAATCAATTGGTCGCTCCATACTCGTTCTCAAGGGAAGATCCGATTGCCTGGTCTATGAGCCGGCGGGGCGTTTGTGGGCTGTCGCCTATTTCAGCCTGCCCGAGCGCGAGCCCTGGTCTCAGCTGGATGACGGCTATCATTTGCTGAGTCCGGCATCGGAAGTCCTTGCCTCCCTGCATGGCTCGATTTCCACGACGCTTGAAACCGCGGCACATGATCCAGACTTCCTGAACGAGCCGACGTCGCGAACGGCGGTCGAACAATCCCTGTTCGTCGCAATGGATGCTGCCATTCGGTCCAACGTGAATCGCGGGCCCATGCACTCCACGACGGACAGCTATCAGCGGATCGTCGCAGAGATGGAACGATTGATCCGCCACGATCTCGCGATCTGGCACAAGACGACCGAACTGGCAGAGCGGGTGGGCGTGTCCGTTCGGACCCTCCAGAGTGCGACGCAGGCCATCTGCGGCATGAGCCCTCATCGCTACAGCCGGGTCTTGCGCCTCTGGTCGGTACGAAAGCAGCTGCGCACTGGCCCGGCTCGTCGCAGTGTGAAGGCCTGCGCAATCGGCCATGGCTTCTGGCATCTGAGCGAGTTCGCAGCGAGCTACAGGGCGGCTTTCGGAGAGCTGCCGTCCGAGACCCTGCATCGGTCGAAGCGAGAGGTCATCTAAAGCGCGAACCTGTAGAGCCGCCGCGCGCGAATCGACGTTAGGTTCGCTTGGTTAGGTGCCGGCCCAATCGCCCAGCACTGCCTGCACCAGCGCCAGCGCCGCCACCGCGGCCGTGTCGGCCCGCATGATCCGGGGTCCCAGCGCCAGCCGCAGGATTTTCGGCTGCCGCAGCAGCAGGGCGCGCTCCTTCTCGGCAAAGCCGCCTTCGGGGCCGATCAGCACGTCGATGCCAACGCTGCCTTGGTCTTGTCCGGCTTCGCGCGCGTCTTGCAGGCTCTGAACGGGGTCTTGGACCTCCGTCGCCTCGTCGCAGAAGATGAGCAGCCGGTCGGCAGGGCGCTGACTGAGATACCGGTCCAGCGGCACCGGCTCGGCCACCGTGGCGATGCTCAGGATGCCGCATTGCTCGGCGGCCTCGACCACATTGGCACGCATCCGCTCGGTGTTGACCCGGGAGGCCTGGGTGAAACGGGTCAGGACCGGCTGAAGCGTGGCGGCGCCCATCTCGATGGCCTTTTGGACCATGTAGTCCAGCCGGGCATGCTTGAGCGGGGCAAAGACGTAGGTCAGGTCGGCGAGCCGGTCCTGGGGCCGGGCCTGCTGGAGGATGACGAGGCCGTCCGGCCGCTTGCGGCCTTCGATCGCGGCCTGCCACTCGCCGTCGCGGCCGTTGAACGCCAAAACCTCGGCCCCGGCGGCAAGCCGCAGCACATTGCCGAGATAATTGCCCTGGTCGCGGTCGAGCGGAACCCTGGCGTCCTGGGCAAGGGGGACGTCGACAAACAGGCGGGGGGCACGAAAATCGTGGGAGGGCATCGTTCAAAGGTCCAATTTGCCGCCGTTATTAACCGAAAACCGCCATTTCGGGGGTAAATATTGCCGAATCGGTGCGTCGGCGCGCCGCGCTCTTGCCCTATTCGACGGGTTGTTAAGGGCCGGCGGGAATCGTAAAATCGAGAGCACGCTGGTTGCGCTTCAATTTGGGAAGACGCCGAACCCCGTAAGCTCCTGCCGGAGAGACTGCCTTGATGATCCGTCGTTTGATGGTTCCGATTACTGCCGCCATGGTCACCTTGGGCGCCGCGGGTGCCCACGCGCAGGGCTTCCCTGCGCCGCTGCCTGGCCAGGCCCCAACCAGTTCCGCGTTTCCGCCCGTGAACGGCTCGGCGCCGACCGCTTCGGTCGGTGCAGCGCCCCAAGGATCGTTTCCCGTGAACGGCGCCGCGCCCGTCGGTGGCGCAGGTGCCTTCAGCGCCGCCCCGCCGACGCAAGGCGGTCCCGGCGAGGACTGCATGAAGACCTTCATGCCCCTGCGCGAGGAAGCCGAGAAGCGCGGCAAGCTGATCAAGGCCGCGAGTGATCGTCACGCCGCGCCGGACGAAGCCTGCAAGCTGATCCGCAATTTCAGCCAGGCTGAGACTAAGATGATCAAGTACATCGAGGCCAACGCCTCGAAGTGCGGGATTCCGGCGCAGGTCAGCGCGCAGATGAAGGATGGCCACAAGAACACCGAGGCCATGGCGACGAAGGTCTGCAACGTCGCGCAGCAGATGCAGAACCAGCCGCGCGGTCCGGCCGGTCCGTCGCTGAGCGAGGTGCTGGGTTCTGGCTCTGCGCCTGAAGCCAATGCCGGCAAGAAGGGCGGCAGCACCTTCGACACGCTCAACGGCAACGTCCTCACCCGATGAGCGACACATCCGCCCGCGTTGCCGATTCCACCGGCAACTGGGTCGATACGCTCGCGCCGCAATGGGCGCGGCCTTATTTGCGCCTGTCGCGCTTCGATCGTCCGATCGGCTCCTGGCTCCTGTTGATGCCGTGCTGGTGGTCGGCGGCGCTCGCCGCCGGCATGGCGCACGACGTCCGCGGCCTGCCGCTCACCATCGTGCTGTTCTTCATCGGCGCCTTCGTCATGCGCGGAGCAGGCTGCACCTGGAACGACATCACCGACCGCGATCTCGACGACAAGGTCGAGCGCACCCGCTCGCGGCCGTTGCCGTCGGGCCAGGTGACGACCAAGCAGGCGCTGGCCTTCATGGTCGCGCAGGCGCTGACCGGTCTCGTGGTGCTGCTGCAATTCAACCGCTTCGCGGTCCTGACCGGCATCGCCTCGCTTTTGATCGTCGCGATCTATCCCTTCATGAAGCGCATCACCTGGTGGCCGCAGATCGTGCTCGGCCTCGCCTTCTCTTGGGGCGCGCTGATGGGATTTGCCGTCACCTTCGGCCGCATCGAATTGACCGCGCTGGTGCTCTATGCCGGATCGATTTCGTGGGTGATCGGCTATGACACGATCTATGCGCATCAGGACGCCGAGGACGACGCGCTGATCGGCATCAAGTCCACCGCGCGGCTGTTCGGCGCGCACACGCACCAGGCGCTGATCCTGTTCTACGGGCTTGCGGTGATGCTGATCGGCGTCGCGCTGGCCTCAGGCGATGCGCGCTGGCCGGCCTGGCTCGGGCTTGCGGCGTTCGCCGTGCATCTGGCGTCGCAGATCGTGCGGCTGGATATCAGCGACCCCTTGCTCTGCAAGCGCCTGTTCTACTCGAACAAGTATGCGGGCTTCCTGCTGTTTGCGGGATTGCTGGTCGACGCGGTGATGCGGGCGGCGTAGCTGCCCGTAGGGTGGGCAAAGGCGCTTCCCGAGATTGAGATAAAAAAGGTGGGCACGCTTTCGTTTTGCCCACCCTACGGCACTGTGCGTGCCGTTCAATTCCTTGCGATGATCTCGCGTTCGCCGTGATGAACCGACAGCTCGCGCGTCATGGCGGTGCGCCGGCGCATCAGGAATTTCGGACGGCGGGCGCGGATCGCATTGGCGCGGCGACGGCGCGCCGTGGGCTCGCGGGCACCTTCGTCGAGCTGCGGAAGCGCGAACAGCTCGCTCCAGATCGCCCAGGCCTCGGCGAGCTCGTCGCCATCGGTGCTGACCAGTAGCGGAACGGACAGCGAGGGATCGCGATGCACGAGGACGAGGGTCTGCGCCTCGTCATTGCCGCGCAACGCAACGCCGATGAAGTCGCTGACGCGGACGTTGATCGCCATCTGCATGCCGCGGACGGCACGGCGCAGCACGACACGCTCGCGATGAAGCTCGATCTGCCTGGTGTATCCGTCGGCGCGCGGATCGTGCGCATCGAAGCGGACCGGAAGGGAAAGAGGGTCGAGCCGCAAGCTGCGGCCCGACCCGGCGGGAGCGGTCCCGCTTGTTGCTGTTTGACGCCTCACGGCTTTAGTTCTCCCCGCCGGGATTATGTTCCCGGTCGATGCGAGGACCTTAGCGCGCGCCGTTCCGAAACCACTTAAAAAGGCTGGTTAATCCAGCGTCACCGCCGCTCATGATTGACAAGACCTTGGCACGCATGATTGACGAGACGTTGCGCCGAACTTGCGAATCTGAGCTTTTTGCGGGCTGAAAACGCTTGAAGTCCGTACCAATTGGGCACATCTGGTGTTCAGGGCCGGTATCGCCCCGAAACCTCCCGCCGCAACAGGATTTCGTTTGTGAACCCTTCACCAAGCTCGACGCTTTCGCCCCAGGATTCGTCCAAAGCCAATCGCGACCTGTTCGATCAGTCCGCGCTCTCCGATCTCGCGCAGCGGCTGGTCGAGGCGGCCAAGCGCGCCGGTGCGGATGCGGCCGATGCGGTCGCCGTGCGCGGCGTCTCGCAGGGCGTCGAGGTGCGTGACGGGCGCGTCGAGGAATCCGAACGCTCCGAGGGCGACGATGTCGGTCTGCGCGTGCTGGTCGGCCAGCGCCAGGCGGTGGTCTCGACCAACGACGTCAGCGGCGATGCCGTGACCAAGCTTGCTGAGCGCGCGGTGGCGATGGCGCGCGTCGCGCCCGACGACAAATATGTCGGCCTCGCCGATCCCGCGCTGCTCGCGCGCGACTTCCCCGATCTCGATCTGCTCGATCCCGACGTGCCCGCGACTTCCGAGCTCGAGCGCCGCGCGCTTGAAGCCGAGGCTGCCGCGCTTGCCGTGAAGGGCGTGACCAAATCCGGCGGCGCCTCCGCCTCCGCCGGCATGGGCGGCATGGTGCTCGTCACCAGCACCGGCTTCCATGGTTCTTATTTGCGTTCCAGCCAGGGCATTTCGGCGACCGCGATATCGGGCGAAGGCACCGGCATGGAGCGTGATTACGACTTCACCTCGGCGCCGCACGGTGCCGATCTCCTGTCGCCGGAAGTCGTCGGCCGTTCCGCCGGCGAGCGCACCGTGGCGCGTTCCAATCCGCGCAAGGTCGAGACCTGCAAAGTGCCGGTCGTGTTCGATCCGCGCGTTGCGGGCTCGCTGGTCGGCCATGTCGTCGGTGCCATCAACGGCGCCTCGATCGCACGCAAGACCAGCTTCCTGAAGGACAAGCTCGGCCAGCAGCTGTTCGCCAGGAACATCCGCATCATCGACGATCCCCTGCGCAAGCGCGGCCTGCGCTCGCAGACCTTCGATGCCGAAGGCGTCGCGGTGAAGAAGATCGCGCTGATCGACGAGGGCGTGCTGACGACCTGGCTGCTCGACTGCGCGACCGCGCGCGAGCTCGGTCTTGCCACCACCGGCCACGCCCATCGCGGCGTCTCGTCCTCGCCGTCGCCGGGGCCGTACAATCTGCATCTCGAACCGGGCACGCCGACCCCGGCCGAGCTGATCGCCGACATCAAGCAGGGCTTCTACGTCACCGACCTGATCGGCTCCGGCGTCAACGGCGTCACCGGCGATTACAGCCGCGGCGCCTCCGGCTTCTGGATCGAGAATGGCGAGCTGACCTATCCCGTCAGCGAAGTCACGATCGCGGGCCATCTGTTCGAGATCTTCAAGTCGATGCAGCCGGCGAACAATCTCGAGTTCCGCTACGGCATCAATGCGCCGACGGTGCGCATCGAGGGTTTGACGCTTGGCGGACGCTGACGCGCATGCAACAGACGAAACCATCCTGACGCGCGACGCGGCGCTGCTGCAGGACGCGGTGCGGGAGGCAGGCAGCCTCGCGCAGTCGATGTTCCGCACCGAATTGAGGAAGTGGACCAAGGGCGCGTCCTCGCCGGTGTCGGAAGCCGACATTGCCGTCAACGACCTGCTCGAAGCGCGCCTGCGCGCGGCGACGCCCGATTATGGCTGGCTGTCCGAGGAGAGCGCGGACGACGAGGTGCGGCTGTCGCGGCGGCGGACCTGGGTGGTCGATCCCATCGACGGCACCCGCAATTATCTCGGCGGCCATGACGAATGGTGTGTCAGCGTCGCGCTGGTCGAGGACGCCTCGCCGGTGCTGGCTGCGGTGTTCGCGCCCGCAACCGACGAGTTCTTCTTCGCGGCCCGCGGGCAGGGCACGACGCTCAACGGCAAGGCCGTGCGGGCGGCGTCCGGATCAAAGCTCGACTTCACCCGCGTCGCCGGCCCGAAGCCGATGGTCGAGCGGCTCAATACGGCTGGCGGCGACATCAAGCTGCATCCGCGAATCGGTTCGCTCGCGCTGCGCCTGTGCCGGGTCGCCGATGGTGTGCTGGATGCGGCTTTTGCCGGGGGCAACAGCCATGATTGGGACCTTGCGGCGGCCGATTTGATCGTGCAGGAAGCGGATGGTAGGATGAGCGACCTCTCCGGAGATCCCATCCTCTATAACCGCCGGGAAGTCACGCACGGGGTGCTGGTGGCAGCGGGTCGCGATCGTCATGCGGGCATCATCGCGCATTTTCGAAATCGGCCCTTGCCCTGAGTGCGTCCGCCGTGCTTCTCGAACACTGCTTTGCCGGGCAGCCCGTTAGGAACAGAACCCATGCCAGATAGTGCCCCGCAACAATTGCTGCATCTCGTCATCGGCGGCGAACTGCTCGATCTCGAGCACAACACCTTCAAGAACCTCGATGACGTCGAGATCGTCGGCCTCTATCCGAACTACGCGTCCGCTCACGTCGCCTGGCGCGCTAAGGCGCAGAGCACGGTCGACAACGCGCAGATGCGCTACTTCATCGTCCATCTCCATCGGCTGCTCGACCCGAATCAAGAACCGGCACGTTGAAAAAACTGCTTCGCAATACGCTGCGAAGCAGCTGGCTTCAGCGTTCCGTCGGGGTTCTGGCGGCCGAATATCTGCGTCTGGTCTGGCGGACCAACAAATTCACGTTCGATCCGCCGGAGGTCTATGACATCGTCGAGCCGCAGATCCCCGCGATCTTCGCCTTCTGGCACGGCCAGCATTTCCTGACGCCCTTCATCAAGACCAAGGAGTCCTACCGGGCCAAGGTCCTGATCTCGCGGCATCGCGACGGCGAGTTCAACGCGATCGCCGTCGAGCGGCTCGGCATCGGCCTCATCCGTGGTTCCGGTGACCACGGCGGCGCCTTCCACCGCAAGGGCGGGGTGGGGGCGTTCAGGGAAATGGTGCACACGCTCCAGGACGGTTGTAATGTCGCGCTGACCGCCGATGTCCCCAAGCGCTCGCGCGTGGCCGGGCTCGGCATCATCATGCTGGCACGGGAATCGGGGCGGCCGATCATGCCTTTCGCGATGGCGACCAGCCGCTTCATCCGGCTCAAGAACTGGGACCGCACCACCATCAACCTGCCGTTCGGGCGGGGCGCATTGGTCGGCATCAAGGAAATCCACGTGCCGCCGGATGCCGACGCCGCCACCATGGAAGCGCTGCGGCTGGAGCTGGAAGAGACCTTGAACGAGGCGACCCGCCGCGCCTATGCGCAACTCGGCCGTCCGGGGCCCCAAGATGGCTAATTCGCTGCCGATAACGCTGCGGATGTACCGGCGCCTGGCCTCGGGCCTGGTGCCGCTTGCGCCGGCGCTGATCAAGCGGCGGCTGAAGCAGGGCAAGGAGGATCCCGCCCGCGTCGGCGAGCGGCGGGGCCTGTCCCGGGACGTGCGTCCGCACGGCCCCCTGGTCTGGATTCATGGCGCCAGCGTCGGCGAGGTGCTCGCCGCAGCCGCGCTGATCGAGCGCCTGCGCGACCTCAATCTGCGCATCCTGCTCACCTCGGGCACCGTCACCTCCGCCGCCGTCGTCGCGAAGCGGTTTCCGCCCGACGTCATCCATCAATACGTGCCGTATGATTCGCCGCGCTATGTCGCGCGCTTCCTCGATCACTGGAAGCCGTCGCTGGCGCTGTTCATCGAATCCGATTTGTGGCCGAACCTGATCCTGGCGGGCGCTGCGCGCCGCCTGCCGATGGTGCTGATCAACGGGCGGATGTCGCCGCGCTCGTTCCCGCGCTGGCGGCGGATGTACGGCACCATCTCGGCGCTGCTGTCGCGGTTCGACATCTGCCTGGCGCAGTCGAAGACCGATGCGGAGCGCTTCTCCGCGCTCGGCGGCCGCGACGTGGTCACCACGGGCAATCTCAAGCTCGACGTGGCCGCGCCGCCGGCCGATCCCGCCAAGCTCGAGCGGCTGATGGCGATGACG
Source organism: Bradyrhizobium sp. Mp27 (assembly GCF_029953005.1). Classification (NCBI taxonomy): domain Bacteria; kingdom Pseudomonadati; phylum Pseudomonadota; class Alphaproteobacteria; order Hyphomicrobiales; family Nitrobacteraceae; genus Bradyrhizobium; species Bradyrhizobium sp. Mp27. The sequence continues at coordinate 17,754 of NZ_JASAUS010000038.1, forward strand.
CGCGGCCGCCCGATCATCGTCGCGGCCTCGACCCATCCGGGCGAGGACGAGATGCTGGTCGCGGCGCATCGCAGCCTCGTCGGTTTCTTCCCGCAGCTCCTGACTGTGATCGTGCCGCGGCATCCGGATCGCGGCGCCTCGATCGCCGGCATGATCACGGCGTCGGGCCTGAAGCCGGCGTTGCGCTCGCGCGAGGAATTGCCGACGGCCGCGACCGACGTCTATGTCGCCGACACCATGGGCGAGCTCGGCCTGTTCTATCGCCTCTCGCCGGTCGTGTTCATGGGCGGATCGCTGATCCGCCATGGCGGCCAGAATCCGATCGAGGCGATCAAGCTCGGCGCCGCGATCGTCCATGGTCCGCACGTCTTCAACTTCGCCGATGTCTACGAGGCACTCGACGGCAGCGGCGGCGCGCGCCAGGCCGACACGCAGGAGACGCTGGTCAAGCAGATCGGCCAGTTGCTGGCCGATCCCACGGTGCGCGACGGGATGCAGCGCGCCGGCGCAGGCGTGGTCGAGGATCTCGGCGGCGCGCTCAATCGCACCATGACGGCGCTTGAGCCCTATCTGTTGCAGCTCACCATCGAGATGGGGGCCGCCAATGCGTGAGCCGGCCTTCTGGTACCGGCCGCGTTCCTTCAAGTCTCATGCGTTACGGCCGTTGGGCTTGCTCTATGGCGCGATCACCGAACGGCGCATGCTGCGCCAGGGCTTTGACGCCGGCATCCCCGTGATCTGCGTCGGCAACTACCATGTCGGCGGCGCCGGCAAGACGCCGACCGTGCTCGCATTGACGAAGCTGTTGCGCGAGCTCGGCGAGACGCCGGTGGTGCTCAGCCGCGGTTATGGCGGGCGCCTCAAGGGTCCGGTCATGGTCGATCGCGAGCGCCACACCGCTTCCGACGTCGGCGACGAGCCGCTGATGATGGTGCGCGACGTTCCTGTCGTGGTCGCGCACGACCGTCTCGAAGGCGTCGCGCTCGCGAAGTCGCGGGGCGCGACCGTGATCCTGATGGACGACGGCTTCCAGAACCCGCGCCTGCTGAAGGACGCCTCCCTGATCGTGATTGACAGCGAGCGCGGCCTCGGCAACGGCAAGGTGTTTCCGGCCGGTCCCTTGCGCGCGCCGCTGAAGGCGCAGCTCGCGCGCACCGATGCGCTGGTGCTGATCGGCAATGGCCATGCCGCCAACGATGTCGCGGCGGAGCTTGCGAAGCGCAACAAGCCGGAGCTGCGCGCGCGCCTGAAGCCGGATGCGGCCTCGGTCGCGCAACTCCTCGGCAAACGAGTCTTTGCGTTCGCCGGCATCGGCGATCCCGCGCGTTTCTTCCGCAGCTTGCGCGCCTGTGGCATCGAGGTCGCGCGCACGCGCCCCTTCGCCGATCACCACATGTTTTCGCAGAACGAGATCGCGGCGCTCGCAGCGGAGGCGCAGCGCGAGCAACTCACGCTGGTGACGACGGAAAAGGATCTAGCGCGCCTGCGCGGCCGCGAAGGCGTGCCCGACGGCATCGTGCCGTTCGCGGTGCAGCTCGAATTCGATGATCCGGCAGCGCTCCGGCAATTGATCAGCGATCATCTCTACAAGGCGCGCGAGCGGCGGTTCGGCAGGCGATGATTTCTTCGGGTGAGCAAGGCGCTCCGCCGTAGCCCAACACCGCGCGCCTTGCGATATGCGACATGTCGCGGCGGATGAATTGTCTTCCGCGCGTTCGGGAGTTGATGTAGCCTTGCACGAGAGCCGTCACCGGGACGTGCCGAACTCCCGGCAATCATCGGCGGCGTTTATGCCCACGGCGGGCAACGTACCTTCATCATTTCAGATGCGAGACCGTTACGATCAGTTCGGAACGGTAGGGAGAGTTATTGCCAAAAGCTCAGAGGAGAATATGCCATGCATTTTTGCCTCACTGGACAATATACACCACGCGCTCTCAACGCCATTTTGGAAAACCCCACGACCAATCGCCAGGAGGCGGCGAGAAAACTCATTGAAGCGGCCGGCGGCAAGCTGGTTTCGATGTACAGCGTTGCTGCCGACGGTCCAGGCGTTCTGGTGATTTTCGATGTGCCTGATCCGAGCGCGGCTCCGGCCATCTCCGGTCTGACCGTCACGACGGGCGCCCTGCAGAACGTGAAACTGACCCGGCTGTTCACGCAGGACGAGATCAAGCAGGTCCGCCAGAACGCGGCGAAGCTGCGCTCTTCGTATACTCCGCCCGGAGGCTGACATCCGGATCTCACGCGATGCCGCCGCAATCGTATCAGGCGGCGGCAACGCTTACCTCACAGCAAAGAGCAGGTCTGCACGCTGAGGCGAGGCGAAGGCCTTCCGGCGTCTATCGACAGACGATGCGGGAGGGCGCGTGCTGTGTCCGGCGCCACAGGTCCGACTGAACGTGCTTGCCAGCGGACCCGCTAACGGCGTGCAATCCCGGCTCAGCGGTCAATCCCCTCACCAGGCTCCAACGGCCATCATTCCGATGATGGTCAGGCACGAGACGCAGGCCACCATGACAGTATAGCATTCGGGTGTATTCATCGCTTGCTCCCAAACTGCCGCCAATTGCTTGGTCACTGCTACGCGGGAGAGTTCGCCGGTCTCGGGCCGCTTCAATGCGGCACGCCGCGACCAGTCTTGCGTTGTGCGTCCGTCCTCTCATCGTCACCCTGATCCGCAAGATGATGATGCGCTTCGGGAGCTTCAGAGCGTTGAGCTGTGATCAGAAGCTGTTTCCGCATTTCAGCGAGGCGGGCGCGGCAATATTCACGATAGAGCATGTCTAGTATGGTGGGCATGATCACCCCCATCGTTGACTTTCGATCTACAAAATATTCCACCGCGAATTTTCGAGGTGATGGTAGCCCGCCAGATGGCTCTTCAATATGAGCCCGTTCACAGACTGCGCCAATTCCAAAGCTCAATGGCCGTTTGGTTGACTTGATGGTCTATGCGATAAAGCAACAGGGCTAATTACCTAACGCGCACTCTAGCAGCGCTCTGTTTCACCAGAACTTCGTCAAACAACTTAAGGGCGCCGAACCGCAGCGAAAAATCCAACCACAGCGCGAAGTGACTTACCACGGAGTGCAAGCGCGATTCGATGCAACGCGGATCGGCGCGACGGAGATCATTTCGGCGGCGAGGCGCGCAGTTCAGGTACCCGCGAACATCGTCTCCATCCTCATACTGCGCGATAAGCCGTGCCGCTCGTGCAACGCCGGCAGGAGAGTTACACTTTGCTCACCCTGTAGCAGCCTGCCATTCAGGCGACATTCATCGCAAGACGCCTATCGGTTCCAGACGATCAGGAGAATCCGATGAAACTGCCATCCGCAGCCGTCGCTGCCAGTCTTGTGTGTCTGATCATTGCGCCCGTGATTGCGCAGACGGCGCCGACGACGGCTCCCGCTGCGCCAACCGGCACGGTGCCAGTCCCCGCGACCAAGCGCGTCACGTGTCTTGCGACGACGCAAAGCCTGAAGGGACAGGACAAGCGCGACCAGATGCAGCTCTGCATGGCGCAGGCACGGGTCGATTGCCTGAAGCAGGCGATCGATCAGAAGGTTGTAGGCGAGCCCAGGAAGAGTTTCATCAAGACCTGCGTGGGCGGCGATGGCACGGAGCAGCAATAGTCGCGTGCCGGTGGCCTCACGGCTGCGGCTTCAGCGCGCCGGGGAAATGCCGCTGCAGCACGGCGGCGGGCGTGGCGTAGGCCTCTTGCAGGTCCACGCTCCAGTACTTCAATTCGTCGAGCGGTATCCGCGTGTCGGTGATCGCGCAGCGTACGAAGGTCCCCGGCGAGATCACGCGGAAATCGCCGTCGAGATATTGCACCTGCGCTTCGCCATGCCCCGAGGGGCCGAACTTGTTCAGCACGGTCGAAAGTCTCCGTGGAAGGCCTCTCCGTGGAAAACCCTGGAGGGCACGATGTGTTGGACGGGATTTAGCATAGATAGGGTGGCTTGTCCGCCCGGTAAACCCACCGGTTTGTGATGTTTTGCCGCCGTTTCCGCATGATAGTGCTTCGCGCGAGGGATGGCCGGTTCCGGCATCTTCCACGGCAGAATCCGATGCGCCTTCGACTGACCGCCCTGTTCATGATGCTGCTGATGTCGGCCGCGCACGCTGCGCCGGCGCCGCAGCAGGTCGACATTCCGCTGTCGTCCGGAATCCTGCATGGGCAGCTCTACAAGCCCGAAGGCGAGGGGCCGTTTCCGACCGTGATCGCGCTGCACGGCTGCGGCGGCCTTGGCAATCATTCAGAATCGGTGCTGCCGCGCTATCGCGACTGGGCGTTGCAATTGCTGAAGGCCGGTAACGCCGTGCTGCTGCCCGACAGCTACGGTTCGCGCGAGCTCGGGCCGCAATGCCGCGTCAAGGAGATGCACATCAAGGCCCGTCGCGAGCGCGTCGCCGACATCGCGGCCTCGCGCGTCTGGCTGATGAAGCAGAGTTGGGTCGCGCGCGACCGCGTCAGCCTGATCGGCTGGGCCAACGGTGCCAGCGCGCTGCTCTGGGCCGTGCGTCCGCAGAGCGCTGCGCGCGAAGCCGGGCCGGATTTTCGCGCGGCGATCGCGTTCTATCCGGATTGCCGGATCTCCGCCGGCCTCGGCTGGAGCGCGCGGGTGCCGACCCTGGTGCTGATCGGCGCCAATGACGACGTCTCGTCGCCGCCGGCCTGCCGCCAGATGGTCGACGGCGCGCGCGGCCGCAGCGCGCTCACGCGCATCGTGGTCTATCCCGGCGCCTATCACGATTTCGACCGCGCCAATACGCCGCTGCACGCAGCTGCCGGCACCATCGACGCCGCCGCGCCCGAGCACGGCCATCTCGGCACGGACGCAGAGGCACGCGCGGAGTCGCAGCGGGAAGTCGCGGAGTGGCTGGCGCGGTGAGGATATCGTAGCCCGGATGGAGTGCAGCGAAATCCGGAACGGTCGCAGCGCGTGGCACGATCCCCGGATTGCGCTACGCTCCATCCGGGCTACGCACTGCTTGTCCCGCCGAAGCTCGTAGAGCGAAGGCGGAAGCGGGGCCGCCCGAGGAACAACGTCAGGCGGACAGCCCCGCATCGACCACCGCCCTGCACGGAGTATGGCCGACCGTGAATCTACGTATCGCGTGTCTCGACGGTTTCAGCAGGTGCCGTCGCCTTAGTTCGACCACGATGTCGATTAAACGCAGTCCTCATGCGCAATCGCTTCGTCCTGTTCTCATCCGCACTGATCGTCTTCACCGTCGCGATCTTCCTGTTTGAAGCCCACGCCTTCGCGCCGCAACGCGCACCGGAACATTGCGGCTTCTGGACCACGATCGACGCGGGATTGTCCTGCCGGTAGGACGGGCTACGCGTCCCACATACTGGCTGTCATCGCCCGGCTTGACCGGGCGATCCAGTACTCCGAGACGTCAGTGATTCATCGAGGGGCTGCGGCGTACTGGATTCCCCGCCTGCGCGGGGAATGACACCGAGGGCGGAACGCCGCCCTCGCGCCTCAGAACAAATTGCCCTGGTCCACCGGCTTGGCCACGCGCTTCGGCGCGGCCTTGGTGTCCTGCGCGGCCGGCTTTGCCTGCGCCGGCGCACGCTTTGCCGTCGGCGCCGGGCGATCCGCATCCGCCGTCGCGCCGACACGGCCGTCCGCAAACTCGATCTCGAGGCGTGCGCCGGGACCAATCGCGTCCGCCGCATGCAGGGGATGGCCGGCTTCATCCCGCACCAAGGCAAAACCGCGCGCGAGCACGCCGCGATACGACAAGGCCGAGAGCAGCTTGCCGCTGTTCTCGACGCGGGCATCCAATCGCTGCAACAGCGTGGCAAGCGCGCGGCCCGCGCGCTCGGCCAGACGATGCGTGCGCTCGCGCTGGCGGGCAATTGCGTTGCGCTGCGCCTGCGCATTCGAAAGTTTGGAGGCGCGCAAGCGCACCTCCAGCCCGGCGAAACGGTCGCGCCGTTGCCGCAGCAGCGAGCGCGCGGACAGGCCGAGCCGCTCGCCGCACACGGTGAGGCGGTGATCTGCCTGCGAAATCTGCCCGTGCAGCACCCGCAGCGTCAGCTTTGCGCTCGCCGCGGTAAACCGGCGGAAATGCGCATGCGTGTTGGCCTTGAGGCCGCGGGGGAGCGACGCGCCCGCCGAATCCAGCCGTTGCCGCGGGATCGCGAGCAGGTCGCCTGCCGCGGGCAGCGCGCGCGCGGCGGCGCGCAGCTCGCTGCGGCGGCTCTCATGGGCACGCTGCCAATAGGCGCGGGTGCGCCGCGCGAGATCGGCGACCTCGACAAAGAGATCGCTGCGCACCGGCACCGCCATCTCGGCCGCTGCCGTCGGCGTCGGCGCGCGCTTGTCGGCGACGAAGTCGATCAGCGTGATGTCGGTCTCGTGCCCGACGGCCGAGATCAGCGGGATCATGCTCTCGGCTGCCGCCCGCACCACGATCTCCTCGTTGAACGACCAGAGATCCTCCAGCGAGCCGCCGCCGCGTGCGACGATCAGCACGTCCGGCCGCGGAATCTTGCCGCCTTCCGGCAGCGCGTTGAAGCCGCGGATCGCGGCTGCGACCTGCTCGGCCGAGCCTTCACCCTGCACCTTGACCGGCCACACCAGCACGTGGCGGGGAAAGCGATCCTCCAGCCGATGCAGGATGTCACGGATGACGGCGCCGGTCGGCGAGGTCACCACGCCGATCACCTCCGGCAGCCACGGCAGCAGCTGCTTGCGCGCCTCGTCGAACAGGCCCTCGGCGGCGAGCTTCTTCTTGCGCTCCTCCATCAGCGCCATCAGCGCGCCGATGCCGGCCGGCTCCAGCGCCTCGATCACGATCTGGTACTTGGAGGAGCCCGGATAGGTCGTGAGCTTGCCGGTGGCGATGACCTCGAGCCCTTCCTGGGGCTTGAAGCGCATCCGCCCGTGCACGCCCTTCCAGATCACCGCCTCGATCTTGGCGCTCTCGTCCTTGAGCGCGAAATAGCAGTGGCCGGAGGAGTGGGCGCCGCGGAACCCGGATATCTCGCCACGGACCCGGACATGGCCAAAGGCGTCCTCGACCGTCCGCTTCAGGGACTGCGAGAGCTCGGAGACGGTGAATTCGGGGGCGTTGAGCAGTGGTTCCGCAGGCGGCATCGGCAAACGATTCGGCATTTTGGGGTCAGACCCGACGTTAAGGATTTTCGCCGCGCGGCGCCAATCCGGGGATTGATATGGAGAGTACTCTGTAATATAGAGTTCTCTATCGTTGATCAGTTCGAGGGAGTTTGCGATGGCGATGCGGCTGCTGCGGGGTTCTCTAAGCCTGTTGAAATGGGGCCTGTGCGCGGTTGGCGCTGTCGCGCTGCTGCTCACCGCCCTGATCGCGACGCCGCTGGAGCGGCCCGCCGAAATGCGCTCGGTCTCGGACTCCGCCAAGGGGATCGACTGGTCCACCCTCCCGCCGCTGGAGCGCTTCCAGGCCCGCGACGGCACCTGGCTCGGCTTTCGTCACTATGCGCCCAAGGGCGCGGACACCGGACGCGGCGCCATCTTCATCCACGGCTCGTCCGGTTCCTCCGGCACCGTCAATCATGCCCTGACGGCGGCATTCGCCGCGCACGGCGTCGAGACCTGGGCACTCGATACGCGCGGCCACGGCGCCTCCGGCACGCGCGGTGATATCGGCTATGTTGGCCAGCTCGAGGACGATCTGGTCGACTTCGTCGCCCATGTCCGCAAAAGCGCGCCCGATTTGCCGCTGACCTTGATCGGTCATTCCGCCGGCGCCGGCTTCTCGCTGCGTGTTGCCGCGACGCCGATCATGCAGGACCTGTTCGTCCGCACTGTCCTGATCGCGCCTTATCTCGGCTACGACGCGCCGACCAACAAGCCGCACGCCGGCGGTTGGGCCAATGCTGATCTTCCGCGCTACTTCGGGCTGGCGGCGCTGCGTAAGCTCGGCATCGAATGCTGTGCGCAGCTTCCGGTGCTCGCCTTCGCCGTGCCGGCGAATTCGGCGAAGTACCTCACCTCTACCTATTCCGACCGCCTGATGCGCAACTTTGCGACACGCGGCTACCGGCTCGATCTACCGGCAACGACACGACCGATCACGATCATCGCCGGCGCCGAGGACGAGATGATGATCTCGGACAAATATGCTGAGACCGTCCAGGCGATCAAACCATCGGTCGACGTCAAGATGATCGACGGCGTCAATCACATGGGCCTGGTCACCAATCCGAAGGCGGTCAATGCGATCGCCGAGGACGTCGCAACGCGCGGGGCAGGGCAGTCATGATCGACAGCAAGGAGGCGTCTGCAGCGCTGGCCGACATCGACGACATCGTCCAGCGCGTGAAGCAATCGCAGCTCTACGAGCTCGCAAGCCTCGCCGCGGTCTGGTGGGGAGTCCTGGTGTTCGCAGGCAATCTCGTGACCTGGCTCTGGCCGATCTACGCGGTCTACGCCTGGGTTGCGGTCGATGTTCTCGGTGTCGGCGGTCTGGTTGCGCTCCGCCTGCTCAATCCGCCGCATCATCCGCATGGCGCCGCCTTCAACATCAGGCTCGTTCTGGTCTTCGTGCTGTTCTTCGCCTTCGGCTATCTCTGCACCAACGTCGTCGGCCATTTCGGTCCACGCCAGCTCGGCGCATTCTGGCCGCTCTACTTCATGCTGTTCTATACGCTGGCGGGTCTCTGGTTCGGCTACGCCTTCGTCGCGATCGGTCTTGGCATCGCTGCGCTGACACTGATTGGGTTCTTCTACATCGGAGAGGCGTTCCCGCTCTGGATGGCGTTCGTCAATGGCGGCGGTCTGATCCTTGGCGGACTCTGGATGCGGCGGATCTAGCGCATGGCCGAGCTCGACGACATCATCCACCAGCCGCTGCGGCTGAAGATCATGGCGGCGCTGAACGCGCTGCCTGCGACCGCAGGTCTGGAATTTTCGAGGCTGAAGAAGCTCACCGGCGCCACCGACGGCAATCTCGGCGCACATATCGAGACCCTGGCCAAGGCCGGCTACGTCTCGGTGGAGAAAGCCTTCGTCGGCAAGAAGCCGCAGACCACAGTCACCGCCACCGTCGCCGGCCGCGGCGCCTTCGCGCGGCACGTGGCGACGTTGCAGGAGATCATTGCGGGGAAGCAGGTTTAGCGGCGATTGTCATTCCAGGACGTCGCTGACGCGGTGCAGATTGTTGTGCCCTCTCCCCTTGCGGGAGAGGGCATCTCCGCTGGTGGAGGCAGACCCCTCACTCGGGTGAGGGGTCTGCCTCCACGAGCTTTTTTGCGTGTGGATAGATACCCCTCATCCGGTGCTTCGCGCCACCTTCTCCCGCAAGGGGAGAAGGAAAGCGGGCTTCGCCACGCCCCCGGAATGACGGGGAGTGTAGGGCGTTTCCCCTTGAGACCCGCGCCGATTCGTGCGACCTCCGCCCCCAGCAAACCCCTTATTCTGAGCCCTCGATGCACATTCTCCTGCTCGGTTCCGGCGGCCGCGAACATGCCCTGGCGTGGAAAATCGCAGCCTCCCCCCTGGTGACCAAATTCTGGTGCGCGCCCGGCAATGCCGGCATCGCGCGGGAGGCGGAATGCGTGGCGCTCGATGTCGCCGACCATGCCGCCGTGATCGACTTCTGCAAGACGAATGCGGTCGAGCTCGTGGTGGTCGGCCCGGAGACGCCGCTGGCCGCCGGCATCGTCGACGACCTCACCGCCGCAGGCATCAAGGCGTTCGGGCCGAGCGGGGTGGCGGCGCAGCTCGAGAGCTCCAAGGGGTTCACCAAGGCGCTGTGCACCGAATTCGGCATTCCGACCGGCGCCTACAAGCGCTTCACCAACGCCAATGATGCGCGTGCTTACGTCCAGAGCCAGGGCGCGCCGATCGTGGTCAAGGCCGACGGCCTTGCCGCCGGCAAGGGCGTCGTGGTCGCCAAGACCGTGCGCGAGGCCGAGGACGCCATCGCCATGATGTTCGAAGGCGCCTTTGGCGATGCCGGCGCCGAGGTCGTGATCGAGGAATTTCTGCCCGGCCGCGAGATCAGCTTCTTCGCGCTGTGCGACGGCGAGACCGCCATTCCTCTCGCATCCGCGCAGGACCACAAGCGGGTGTTCGACCACGACGTCGGCCCGAACACCGGCGGCATGGGCGCCTATTCGCCGACGCCGCTGGTCACGCCCGCGATCCACGATGCGATCATGGCAAAGATCATTCTGCCGACGGTTGCCGGCATGAAGCAGCGCGGCACGCCGTTCCGCGGCATCCTTTACGCCGGGATCATGCTGACGACGCAGGGCCCAAAACTGTTCGAGTTCAACGTCCGCTTCGGCGATCCCGAGTGCCAGGTGCTGATGCTGCGCATGATGTCCGACATCGTGCCGGCGTTCATCGCCGCCTGCGACGGGGAGTTGAAGCATTTCGACCTGCGCTGGTATCCGGAATCCGCACTCACGGTGGTGATGGCGGCGAAGGGCTATCCCGGCGACTATCAGAAGGGCACGCGCATCGAAGGGCTCGATGATGCCGCCAAGGTCGAGACCGCCGAGATCTTCCATGCGGGCACGGTTGAGAAGGACGGCGCGATCCTCGCCAATGGCGGCCGCGTGCTCAATGTCTGCGCGCTCGGCAAGACCGTGACCGAGGCGCAGAGCCGCGCCTATCAGGCCGTCGACCGCATTCACTGGCCGGAAGGCTTCTGCCGCCGCGACATCGGCTGGCAGGCGGTGGAAGCCGAGAAGGCCCGGGGCTGACAGGCTTTTTTCCGGAATACGCGCATGGTGGCATCAAGATTGCCGCGTGCCTCCGCCCCGCCACATCGACATTCCAAAATTGCGCAATCGCCTGTTGGGGTTAGCAACCCTCACAGCTGACCACCGTGCTACTGTGCATGGGGTTGTTTTCGACATTTTTGTTCGAGGCGGCCCGGGACTGACCAGACAGGACTGACCAGACAGGACTGACCAGATAAGGATGCCGAAGATGTCCGATCTCGCCGACCTCTACCCCGGCTTCGCCTCCGAATGGATCAACACCTCCTTGGGCCGCATCTTCGCCCGCGTCGGCGGCAAGGGGCCACCGCTGCTGCTGCTGCACGGCTTCTCCGAGACCAACGTGATGTGGCACCGCGTGGCGCCGCAACTCGCCGACAAGTTCACGCTGATCATCGCCGATCTGCCAGGCTATGGCTGGTCCGACATGCCCGAGAGCGATGCGCAGCACATCCCCTACAGCAAGCGCGCGATGGCCAAGGCCATGGTCGAGGCGATGGAGCAACTCGGCCACATCCACTTCGGGCTCGCCGGCCACGACCGCGGCGGCCGGGTGTCGTATCGGCTGGCGCTCGACCATCCCGGCCGGCTGTCGAAGCTCGCCGTGCTCGATATCCTGCCGACCTATAATTACTGGGAGCGGATGAACCGCGCCTACGCGCTGAAGATCTATCACTGGACCTTCCTCGCCCAGCCGGCGCCGCTGCCGGAGACGCTGATCTCGGGCAATGGCGAGTTCTTCCTGCGCTTCAAGATGGCGAGCCAGACCAAGTCGAAGACGCTGGACGCCATCGACGAGCGTGCACTCGAACATTACATCGCCCCGTTCCGCGATCCCGCCCGCGTGCATGCGATGTGCGAGGACTACCGCGCCGGCGCCTATTTCGATTACGACCTCGACAAGGCCGATTTCGAGGCCGGCAAGAAGATCACGGTGCCGATGCTGGCCTTGTGGGGTGGCGCAGGCATCGCCCAGGCTGCCGCCACGCCGCTCGACACCTGGAAGCAATGGGCGACCAACGTCGACGGCATGCCGGTGGACTCCGGCCATTTCCTCACCGAGGAGAACCCGGACGTCACCGCAAAGGCGCTGCGGGAGTTCTTTTCGGCGTGAGTCACGTTGTCACGACACACTCAACTGTCATCGCCCGGCTTGACCGGGCGATCCAGTACTCCGAGACGGTGGTGGTTGATCGATAGGCCGCGGATGCCCCACCTTCGCGGGGCATGACGGCGGAATACGTGAATCTACCGCCGCTCCCGAAAGAAGTCCCGCAGCAGCCGCGCCGCTTCGCTCTCGCCGACCCCGGAATAGACATCCGGCGCATGATGGCAGGTGGGGGAAGCGAAGAACCGCACGCCGGACTCGACTGCGCCGCCCTTGGGATCGGCGGCGCCGTAATAGAGTCGCCTGACCCTTGCAAAGGAGATCGCGCCCGCACACATGGTGCACGGCTCCAGCGTCACGTAGAGGTCGCAGTCGACCAGGCGCTCGCTGCCGATCTTTTTCGCCGCCTCGCGCAGCGCAATGATCTCGGCATGGGCGGTCGGGTCGTAATCGGTCAGCGTGCGGTTCGCCGCGGTGGCGATGACCTCGTAATTGCGGACCACGACGCATCCGATCGGAACTTCGCCCGCCTTTCCGGCATTTTCAGCCGTTTTGAGCGCCAAATCCATGAAAGAGGGGGCTTTCAAGCCTCGTATCATCGCCAGAAACCTGCTAGTAGCTCCGCCTTCAGCAAGAGTGAATACCGGATTTGCCTGAGCATGCGGCTCGAAACGAGCGCGCACAATGCTTTCTGGCCACCCCCTAAGTGAGATTATTCATGCCTCGCGACAGCGACAAAGACAACGATTCCCGCGGCCGGCGTGATCGAGGCCCGGGCAGGGGTGGCCCGCCCAAGGGCCGGTCCGGCAAGCCGCGCGGCCCTGAGAAGAAATTCGCCAAGCGCGGCCCCGAGGGCGCGGGCGACAGCCGCCCGCCCCGCGGTGACCGCGACAGCCGTCCGTTCCGCCGCCGCGAGGAGGGCGATGCCCCGCGCCGCGATTTCAGCGACCGTCCGAAATTCAAGCGCGACGACCGTGGTGGTGAGGAGCGCAGCTTCAAGCCGCGTGGCGACCGCCCGTTCTCCGATCGCGGCGCGCGCGATGGCGAGAAGCGGCCGTTCAAGCCGCGCGGTGATCGCCCGTCCTATGGCCGTGACGACCGTCCGCCGCGCAGCCGGGATCGCGACGATTCCCGTCCCGCCGGCCGGTTCGGTGACAAGAAGTTCGGCGACAAGCGGCCGTATGCGCCGCGTGGCGACCGCCCGGAACGCAAGTTCGACGGCGAGCGGAAGTTTTCGCGGGGCGCACCGGATCGCGAACGCGACCGTGGGGATCGCGGCGATCGCCCGCGTGACTTCGGTGACCGCCCGCGCGATCGTGGCGAGCGCAGCGATTCAAAGCCGTGGCAGAAGCGCGACGCGGGTCCGCGTGGCGATCGTCCGCCGCGTAAGGACTTCAGCAAGGGTCCGCGCAAGGATTTCGGTGGCCGCGACCGCGGCGAAGACAAGCCCTGGCAGAGGCGCGACGATCGGCAGGGTGGCGGCGATGATCGTCCGCGTTTCTCGCGCTCGCGCGACGATCGCGCGTCCGGCGATCGTCCGTTCCGCGAGCGGCCCAAGTTCGATCGGCCCAAATTCGATCGGCCGCGCGACGATCGTCCGAAATTCGATCGGCCTCGTCGTGACAGCGATGGCGACCGCGGCGACCGCCCCAAATTCAATCGTCCGCGCGAGCGCTCCGAGGGTCGCTCCGACTGGCACGAGCATCCGCGCAGCGAAGGCCGCTTCGGCGACCGTCCGCGCCGTGAAAACGAGGATGAGAGCAGGATCTTCGAGAAGCGCCCCGCTTTCGGTGGCCGCGGCGCCTATCGCGACCGTGATCGGGATTTCGAGGGCCGTCCGCGCCGTGACGAAGCACCGAAGCCGAAGAAGGCCGGCGAGCGCATCGCAAAAGTGCTGTCGCGTGCGGGCCTCGCCTCGCGCCGCGACGCCGAGGAGATGGTCACGCAGGGCCGCGTCGCCGTCAACGGCCGCGTCATCAATTCGCCGGCGCTCGACATCACCTCGAACGATGTCGTCACGGTCGACGGCAAGCCGTTGCCGGAGCGTGAGCGTACGCGGCTGTTCCTCTACCACAAGCCGCGCGGGCTGATGACCACGCATGACGACCCCGAGGGCCGTCCGACCGTGTTCGACAATCTGCCCGAAGGCCTGCCGCGGCTGATCTCGATCGGCCGGCTCGACTTCAACACCGAAGGCCTGCTGCTGCTCACCAACGACGGCGGGCTCGCGCGCACGCTCGAGCTGCCGGACACCGGCTGGCTGCGTCGCTACCGCGTCCGCGCCCATGGCGACGTCACGCAGGCGCAACTCGACGAATTGAAGAACGGCATCGAGGTCGAGGGCGTCAAATACGGTCCGATCGAGGCGACGCTGGAGCGCGACCAGGGTGCCAATGTCTGGCTGGTGTTCGCGATCCGCGAAGGCAAGAACCGCGAGGTGCGCAACGTCTGCGCCCATCTCGGGCTCGAGGTGAACCGGCTGATCCGCGTGTCCTATGGACCGTTCCAGCTCGGCGAGGTCCCCGAAGGCCAGGTCGAGGAGATCAAGTCGCGCGTGCTGCGTGATCAGCTCGGCGACAAGGTGATCGAGAAATCGGGCGCGCAGTTCGACGTGCCGAAGAAATCTTCTTCACCCGACGGCGAAGCGCCGCGCGAGAAGAAGCCCGCCAGCAAGCGTGACGTGATCAACGATCGCAAGGGCCGTCGCGTGCTGGTGCAGCGCACCGGCAGCGAGGAGGCGCGCGAGCGCAACGAGTCCGAGGCCAACGGCTACGGCCCGCCGCGCCGCCCCAAGCGCGGCTATCACGGTAAGCGCGATCTGACGCCGCGGGAGGACTGATTGCGCGTCGTCGGCGGTCGTTTGAAGGGGCGTAATCTGGCCTCACCGTCCTCGCGCGACATCCGCCCCACGGCGGACCGGCTGCGCGAGTCCGTGTTCAATATCCTCGTGCACGCCTATGACGATCCGATCGAGGATGCGCGCGTGCTCGATCTCTTCGCGGGCACCGGCGCGCTCGGCATCGAGGCGTCCTCGCGTGGGGCGAAGTTCACGCTGTTCGTCGACAACGGCGCCGAGGCGCGCGCGCTGCTGCGCAACAATGTCGAGACGTTGGGCCTTGGTGGCGTGACCAAGGTCTATCGCCGCGATGCGACCGATCTCGGGCCTGCGCATCCCGTCGAGCCGTTCTCGCTGGTGTTCCTCGATCCGCCCTATGGCAAGGGATTTGCGGAGAAGGCGCTTGCGAGCTTGCGCGACGGTGGCTGGCTCACGCCGGGCGCGCTGCTGGTGGTGGAAGAGGCGAAGGCGGCGCAGTTCGTGACGCCTGAGGGCTTCGAGGAATTGGAGCGGCGAGCTTATGACGATACGGAGTTCGTGTTTTTGAGGAAGCCGTAGTCTCGCTGCCGTAGGGTGGGCAAAGGCGCAACGCGCCGCGCCCACCAACTTTCTGCGATCGCGATAGGTGGTGGGCACGCTTCGCTTTGCCCACCCTACGAAATCATCGCCGCCCGAACAGCTTCTCCACGTCGCTCAGCTTCAGCTCGACATAGGTCGGCCGACCGTGATTGCACTGGCCGGAGTTCGGGGTGTCCTCCATCTCGCGGAGCAGGGCGTTCATCTCCTCCGGCCGTAACCGGCGGCCGGCACGCACCGAGCCGTGGCAGGCCATGGTCGCGGCGACGTGCATCAGGCGGCGCTCCAGCGGCAGCGCCTCGTCCCATTCGGCCATGTGCTCGGAGAGATCGCGCAAGAGTCCGCCTGCATTGGTCTTGCCGAGCAGCGACGGCGTCTCGCGCACCGCGACCGCGCCGGGGCCGAAGGACTCGATCGCCAGCCCAAATGACGCAAGCTCCTCGCTGCGCTCGAGCAGACGCTCGACCGTCGCCTCGTCCATCTCGACGATCTCGGGGATCAGGAGGATCTGCCGCTGCACGCCGTTGGCGGCGAGCGAGGCCTTCAGCCGCTCATAGACGATGCGCTCATGCGCGGCATGCTGGTCGACGATGATCAGGCCGTCGCGGGTCTGCGAGACGATATAGGTCTCGTGGATCTGGGTGCGCGCCGCGCCGAGCGGGCGGTCGACGAGGTCGCTCACGGGCTGCGTCTCGAACCGCACGTCCGCACTGGGCGCGCCGACATCGAAGGCCGCCTGTGCGCGCTCGGCGAAGGCCGGCGCGGCAGAGCCGTCGAATGACGGCATCGGCGCGACCGGGGCCGATGGCGAGGCGCGCCAGTCCCAGCTCGCAGGCCGCGGCGGCGTGAAGGCGGGCCGGAACGAGGACAACGCGCTCTCGCCACTGTTGGCGGCCGTACGCCGGCCCTCGCGCGCGAGCGCGTCCTTCAATCCGTGCACGATCAGCGCGCGCACGAGGCCGGCATTGCGGAAGCGCACCTCGGTCTTGGCCGGATGCACGTTGGCATCGACCTCGCGCGGATCGAGTGTGACGAACAACGCCAGCACCGGATGGCGGTCGCGCGGCAGATAGTCGGCATAGGCCCCGCGCACGGCGCCGAGGATCAGCTTGTCGCGCACCGGGCGGCCGTTGACGAAGAGATATTGCCCGAGCGCGTTGGCCTTGGTCAGCGCCGGCGCCGCGGCATAGCCGGCGACGACGACGCCCTCGCGCTCGGCATGGACCTCGATGGCGTGGCTGCGGAACTCCGCGCCGAGGATATCGCCGAGCCGCGTCAGCCGTCCGGCGGCGCCGGGCAGCGCGGCGGTCCAGGTCACCGGCGCGCGCTCCTCGCCCGCGAGCGTGAAGGCGACGTCGGGCCGCGCCATCGCAAGGCGCCTGACCACCTCGCGGATCGCCTCCGCCTCTGTGCGGTCGGTCTTCAGGAACTTCAGCCGCGCCGGGGTCGCATAGAAGAGGTCGTTGACCTCGACGCGCGTGCCGTGGGCCAGCGCCGCCGGCATGATCTCGGATTTGTCGCCGCCCTCGACTGACAGCGCCCAGGCATGTGGTTCGCTCGCGTGCCGCGTGGTGATCGAGAGACGCGCTACGGAGCCGATCGAGGGCAGCGCCTCGCCGCGGAACCCGAGCGTGCGGATCTGGAGCAGATCCTCGTCGTCAAGCTTTGACGTGGCATGGCGTTCGACCGCGAGCGCGAGGTCCTTCGCGGTCATGCCGCCGCCGTCGTCGGTGATACCGATCCGCCGCCGGCCGCCGCCATCGGTGAAGACGTCGATCCGGCTCGCGCCGGCATCGATGGCGTTCTCCACCAGTTCCTTGACCACGCTCGCCGGGCGTTCGACCACCTCGCCCGCGGCGATGCGGTTGACGACTTGCTCTGGCAGTTGGCGGACGGGCATGGGGCTTTCGATCTGGATTCGCTGACGGCGCTATTCTAGGCCGTGTTGCGTCAAAAGCATGTGTTGGGCAACAGCCGTGTGGCGACCTGGGGAAGAGGGATGCCTATCACATTGAAGGGATTGGACGTTCGAGAAAATTGCGCAACCGGGACGGAGCGGTTGCCCTGCTACGGTCCTGATTGTGGGGGGCCGGACAGCGGTGTAGCATCGTGAAAAAATGGCAACAGGACGGGAGGACGCCATGTGCAATTTCTTCGCACACCAGCCCCAACGTGACTACGAGTCCCAGACCCGCTCGTTGCGGATCGGCGGGCACTGCACCTCGATCCGGCTGGAATTGGCGTTCTGGGACACGCTGGAGGAGATCGCGGACAAGGAGAACATGAGCCTCGGCAAGTTCCTGACGACGCTCTACAACGAGGTGCTGGACCATCATGGCGAGGTCAACAATTTCGCCTCGCTGCTGCGGTGTTCGTGCCTGATCTATCGATCCAAGACGATGGCGACGGTGCAGGAGTTCAAGGGCGCGGTGACGCCCATCCTCGACGCGGCCGAATAGAAACGACGGCGTAGCGACACGCGTGTAGCCCGGATGGAGCGAAGCGCAATCCGGGATTCGTGCCGCAAGCGACCGCGGCCCCGGATTACGCTTCGCTCCATCCGGGCTACGATGCTTTCTCCGCCGTCATTGCGAGGAGCTCTTGCGACGAAGCAATCCAGAATCTTTCCACGTTGGCAGTCTGGATTGCTTCGCTTCGCTCGCAATGACGAGGAGGAGGCTTTGCCTCAAATCTCCTTCTTCTGCATCGCCCCCGCAATGTAATCCGCCTGCCGGATCGCAAGCGCGACGATGGTCAGCGTCGGATTGCAGGCCGCCCCGCTGGTGAACTGGCTGCCATCCGAGACGAACAGGTTCTTGACGTCGTGGCTCTGCCCGAACTTGTTGACCACGCCGTCCCGGGGCTTCTCGCTCATCCTGTTGGTGCCGAGATTGTGGGTGCTCGGATAGGGCGGCGTCGGATAGGTCACGGTGGCGCCGACGGCGTCGTAGACCGCCGCACCCTGCTTGTAGGCATGTGCACGCATCGCGAGGTCGTTGGGATGGTCGTCGAAATGCACGCTCGCGACCGCTTGGCCGAACTTGTCCTTGACGACGGGATCGAGCGTGATGCGGTTGGTCTCCTGCGGCATGTCCTCGCCGACCAGCCACATGCCGGCCATCCTGGGATAGCCGTCGAGTGCCGCGGTGAACGGACGGCCCCAGGCGCCGGGATTGAGGAACGCCGCCATGAACGGCAGGCCGATCGACAGCGTCTCCATCTCGTAGCCGCCGACGAAGCCGCGCTTCGGATTGTTGGCGGCTTCGTCACGGATGATGCCGGCCATGGTGGTGCCGCGATACATGTGCACCGACTTCTCGAACACGGCGTAGACGCTGCCGGTCATGTGCCGCATGTAGTTGCGGCCGACCTGGCCCGATGAATTGCCGAGGCCATCGGGGAACATGCTCGAGGCGCTGTTCAAGAGCAGCCGCGGGCTCTCGATCGAGTTGCCGGCCACCGCGACGATGCGCGCCTTTTGGCGCTGCATCGCGCCGCTCTCGTCGGCATAGACCACGCCGGTCACCTTGCCGCCGGCGTCGTGCTCGATCTTGACCGCCATGCTGCTCGGCCGCACCTCGAGATTGCCGGTCGCCTCGCCCTTGGGGATTTCGGTGTAGAGCGTCGACCATTTCGCACCGGATTTGCAGCCCTGGAAGCAGAAGCCGATCTGCTGGCAGGCGCCGCGGCCGTCGCGCGGCTGGCTGTTGATCGCCATGTTGCCGGTATGCACGGTCTTGTAGCCGAGCTTCTTAGCGCCGGCCTCGAGCACCTTGAAGTTATTGTTGCCGGGAAGCCCGGGAATGCCGTTGGTACGGGTCACGCCCATCTTGTTCTCGGCCTTGGCGTACCACGGCTCGATCTCCGCGAGCGTCACCGGCCAGTCCAGGAGATTGGCGCCGGGAATGTTGCCATAGGCGCTCTTCACCTTGAACTCATGCTCGTCGAAGCGCAGCGACGCGCCGGCCCAATGTGTGGTCGAGCCCCCGACCGCCTTGACGATCCAGGCGGGAAGACCCGAGAAGTCTTTGGCGACGCGCCATGTTCCCGACGTGGTGCGGGCATCGGTCCAGGCGAGCTGCGTGAAGCTCTCCCACTCGTCATTGACGAAGTCCTGGTTCTCGATGCGGGGACCTGCTTCGAGGATCACTACCTTGACGCCCTTCTGCGCCAGCTCGTTGCCCAGCGTGCCGCCGCCGGCACCGGAGCCGACGATCACCACAACGCTGGAGTCGTTCAGATCGAATTTTGCCATATGCGTTCTCCTGAACCGTTGGGTGAGCCTTAAGCCTTCGGCAGCCAGTCGATGTCGGCAAAGCCGCGGTTGATGTAGCCGCCATGCTCGGCGGAGGAGCCCTCGTAGCCGAAACGCGGCCAGACCTCTTTCTGGTTGTAGAGCGACACGACGAGGTCGCCGCGCACCTTCTGGAAGAAGTCGCTCTGCTCGATCTCCTTCAAGAGCACCACACGATCGGCCTCCCAGGGCACCTCGGCATAGGCCACTTTGTGGCGATCCCGCGCGTTTTGATCGAGCCGCGTGATGCCGTCGATGATCAGCAATTTGACAGCGGGATCCTTGGCCGCCTTGCCGTCCCACGGTTTGATCGCGGTGATGTAGTAGCTGTCGCCGAGGACATCGTGCGGATAGATGTCGCGCGCGACCTTCAGCAGCGTCTTCATCGTCGCGGGTGAAAGCGTGCTAGCATCATCGGCCCAGGCGTCCTCGATACTGACGGCGACGCTGGTTGCGACAGCGACGACCGGAACGGCTGTCGCCGCACCTTTGAGAAAGACGCGGCGGCTGTGCTTGCTTCGACGATCGACTTCTCTCATGGCATTCCTCCGTAGATTTTGTGATTTGGATTTTTGTGATTTTGATCAGCCGAAACGACCCCCTCGCTGGATCACCTCGATCTTGTAGCCATCGGGGTCGCTAACGAAGAAGAAGCGCGCCAGCGTCTTGCCGTCGTGCTTGAAGTCGCGCAGCGGTCCCGGTGCGAGCTTCTCGCGCTCGAAGCGGGCATGTTCAGTATCGAGATCCTCGACCACCACGGCGATATGTCCGTAGCCGTCGCCGAGCTGGTACGGCTCCTTGCGATCGAAATTCACCGTCAGCTCGACCTCGAAAGGTGAGGAGGGATGACGCAGATAGATCAGGGCAAAGTCCGGAAATTTCAGATGGTCGGCGACCTCCAGGCCGAAGGCGCGCTTGTAGAAGTCGAGCGAGCGGGCCTCGTCGAGCACGCGGATCATGGAATGAACGGGCTTTGCCATTCAGTTCAGCTCCTTCAGGTAGGTGATGATGGCGGCGCGCGTCTCGGGCTTCGCCTGCCGGTAGACCATGGTCGCGCCGGGAATGGCGGCTTGCGGATTGCTCAGCCAGGCGTCGAGCCTGGTCTCGTCCCAGGCAAAGTCCGCTTTCGAAAGCGCCTCCGAGTATTTAAAACCTTCGGTCTTGCCGGCGGGACGGCCGACGACCTTCACCAGCGGCGGGCCTTGCCGCACCGGCTCTGACAGGCTCGTCGTGTGGCACACCGCGCATTGCTGCTTGAATAGCGTCGCGCCATCCGGCGGCTTGGCGGCCGGCAAGGGCATTTGCGCATCGGCAACCCGCGTCACCAGCACCATCGCGGTGCACAATCCCAGCACGACTGCGCGCATCGCCAAGAATCCGCCCATCCACATCAACGTGCGCAAACTCTAGGCGGCGTCAAAGATGCGGTGGTAGTAGCGGGCTGTTTCGGTGCGCGCGGAGACACTGGTGGCCGCGTGTGTTCCGCAATGCCTTATATGCGGAGCACAATTCCGCGAAACCGCCGTCAAATCCCTAAACGATCACCACACCATGCGCATTGCATGACGACCGCGCCGCTTGAACTCTCTACGCGATGCAATGACCCGGTGCAGGTGAGCGGCGCAGGATGCAGCCGAGCCATTCGTCGCGGAAAAATCCAGGAGAAATGGATGAAGTTGGTGAAGACCTCGATGATCGCATGCGCTCTGTCGGCTCTCATTGCGACGCCGGTTCTCGCGCAAGGCGCGCCACCCGCCAAGACAGGCGGCGCCGTGCAAGGCAAACCGATGCAAGGCAGCACGATGGGCAGCGGGGATGAGGAGATGAATGCTCAGCCGGGCGCGGCGGGCGAGAAGACGGGCATGAAGTCGACCAAAGGCACCAGGGGCACGGTCGGCACCACCGGTAGCGCTGCGCATAAGGGAACCGCCGACGATTCCGCGACGGGCGGTGCAGCCCCGGCCAAGCGCTACTAGTCCCGCCGGGTGAAGCAAGCAGACTCCGGTCGCCCTGCGGCCGGAGTTTTTTTGACCGGGTCTGCTTTGCTAGTCGTCGAAGCGGCCGCCGCCCCGCCCTGCCTTGATGTCGCTGCGGCGCTTCTTGCCGTCGAGCCGGCGCTGCTTGGAGCCAAGGGTCGGCCGCGTGGCGCGCCGTGGCTTCGGCCGTATCATCGCCTCGGTCAGGATCTCGGTGAGCCGGTCGATGGCGTCCTGACGGTTGCGCTCCTGGGTGCGGAAGCGCTGGGCGTGGATCACGATCACGCCGTCCTTGGTCATGCGCTGGCCGGCGATGCGGGCGAGCCGGATCACCGCATCCTCCGGCAAGGTCAGCTTGCGCGTGTCGAAGCGCAGCTGGGCCGAGGTCGAGACCTTGTTGACGTTCTGCCCGCCCGGGCCGGAGGCGCGGACGAAGCCGATCTCGATGTCGTCCTCGTCGATGACGAGATCGCGGGATATCCGCAGCATGATGGCACCATTCGTGATGTCCCGACATATCGCGGACGTCCACGTTCGGCAATGGCGCATCCTGGAAACGCAAATGGCCGGGCGAGCCCGGCCATTTCAGGAAACGTCAGGGGACGTCAGTTCGACTTCGTCGCCGGTGCCGCGGCCGGTTGCGCGGCCGCCTGTGGGGCGCGGCCAACGACGACGGTCAGGAGGCCCTGGCCCCAGAGGCGCTTGGCGGCCGCCTTGGCGTCGTCCAGTGTCACCGCATCGACGATGGCGTTGCGCTTCTCGATATAGTCGATCGGCAGCTTGTCCTGCTGGTATTGCAGCAGCGCCTGCGCGAGCTTCGAGGAAGTATCCAGCGCCAGCATCTGCGAGCCCTTGAGGTAGGACTTGGCCTCGTCGAGCTCCTTCTGCGTCGGGCCCTCCTCGGCGATGCGGCGCACTTCCTTGTCGATGGCGTCGATGGTGTCGCCGGCGCGGTCGGCGCGGGTGCCGGTGTTGCCGATGAAGACCGCCGAATGCTCCATCCAGAGCAGCGATTCGAACACGGAATAAGCCAGCCCGCGCTTCTCGCGCACCTCGCGATAGAGCCGGGAGGACAAGCCGCCGCCGCCCAGGATGTGGTTGACGACATAGGCGGCCATGAAGTTCGGATCGCTGCGCTTCACGCCGGGGCCGCCGAAGGTGATCACGGTCTGCGGCACGTCGAGCGGCACGAAGGCGCGCTGCGGCGGTTTTGCCGCCTCGACGTCGGCGACCGGCGTGAGATTGGCTTTTGCGGGCAGGCTACCAAAAGTGTGGTCGAGCAGCTTGCCGAGCGTGGCCGGATCGACGTCGCCGACCACCGCGATCTTCAGCCCGTCCTTCGCAATCACGCGGCCGACATAATCCTTCATGTCGGCGACCGTGATGGTCGGCACGCTGTCCAGCGTGCCATTGGTCTGCCGGCCATAGGGATGGTCGCCGAACGCGACCTCCAGGAATTTGCGGCTCGCCAGCGACGACGGATTGGTGGTCTCGCGGCGCAGGCCCGAGATCACCTGTGAGCGGATGCGCTCGACGTCGGCGGTGTCGAAATGCGGCGAGGTCAGCGCGCTCCTGAGCAGGTCGAAGGCCTCGTCCTTGTTGTCGCGCAGCATCCGCAGGCTGCCGCGGAACGTATCGCGGGTGGCGCTGAAGGAGAGCTCGATGGCGCGGCGGTCGAGCCGCTCATGGAAGGTCTTGGAGTCGAGATCGCCGGAGCCCTCGTCGAGGAGGTCGCCGACCAGATTGGCGACGCCGGATTTGTCCTTGGGATCCTGCGCCGAGCCGCCGGCAAAGGAATATTCCATGGCGATCAGCGGCACGGTCGCATCCTGTACGAACCAGGCTTCGATGCCGCCCGGCGAAGTCAGGTGCTGGATCTTTGCGGCCGCCTGTGACGGCGAGACCGTAGCCAGCGCGAGTGCGGCGCCGGTGGCAAGCGAGAATGCAACGCGTCGAAGGAAGGGATAGGTCACGAACGCTTCTCCTCGCGCTTGGCGGCACTGGTGTCCTTGATCAGATAACCCGTCACCGAGCGCTTCTTCTCGAGCCATTTCTGCGCGACGGTGCGAACCTGCTCGGCGGTGACCGCGCGAATGCGGTCGGGCCAGCTCCTGATGTCCTCGATCGAGAGGCCCGTGGTCAGCGCGCCGCCATACCAGCGCGCCAGCACCGCCTGGTTGTCCTGGGCGTAGATCGCTTCCGCAATGAGCTGGGTCTTGACCCGCTCGAGGTCCTCGGCGCGGATCGGGTTCTGTGCGATGTCGGCGATGACGCCGTCGACCACTTGCTCGACATCGGCAAAGCTGACGCCCGGTTTCGGCGAGGCCGAGATTGCGAACTGGGTCGGATCGAGCGAGATGCTTGAATAGCTGGCGCTGGCGGAGACCGCGAGCGGCTTGTCGACCACGAGCGCGCGGTAGAGATAGGAATTGCTGCCGCTGCCCATCAGCTGCGCCAGCACGTCGAGGGCGGCGCTTTCACCTGCGGCGGCGGTCGTCGCCGACGGTACGAGATAATAGCGGCGCAGGCTCGGTTGCTCGACGCGCGGGTCGGCCAGCGTGACCGTGCGCGGCGCCGCCGGCTCCGGCTCCTGCGGACGGATGCGGCGCTCCGGGATCGCGGGCTGGGCCGGAATGGAGCCGAAATTCCGCTCGACCAGCGGGCGGATGTCGGCGGCTTCCACGTCGCCGGCGATCACGAGGATCGCGTTGTTCGGCGCGTAGAAGCGGCGGTAGAAGGCGAGCGCATCCTCGCGGTCGAGCTTCTCGATCTCCTGGTGCCAGCCGATCACCGGCCGGCCGTAGGGATGGTTGAGATAGAGCGCGGCCATGATCTGCTCGTTGAGCCGCGCGTCCGGATTGTTGGCGACCCGCATGTTGTACTCTTCGAGCACGACGTCGCGCTCGGGCAGCACGTTCTCGTCCTTGAGGATCAGGCCGGTCATGCGGTCGGCCTCGAACTCCATCATGGTCGGCAGCTGCTCCTTCGGCACGCGCTGGTAGTAGTTGGTGTAGTCGACCGAGGTCGAGGCATTCTCGTTGCCGCCGACGCGGAGCACGGTCTGCGAGAATTCGCCGACCGGATGCTTCGAGGTGCCCTTGAACATCAGATGTTCGAGGAAGTGGGCGAGCCCGGACTTGCCTGGGGTCTCGTCGGCCGAGCCGACCTTGTACCAGATCATCTCCGTGACCACGGGCGTGCGGTGGTCCGGGATCACCACGACCTGCATGCCGTTGGCGAGCGTGAAGCTGGCGGGCGGGGCCGATGTCACCGTGGTCTGGGCGAGGGCGGCGCCGGTTGAGAGGACACTCGTCGAAAGCAGCGCGGCAAGGAGGCAGGCGGCCGATCGGTAAGAGGACATCATAATCCTTATGAAAAGGCCGAGCCCGGATGTCCGGCTCGGAGGCACGGCATGCTACACCGTGCGGCTGAGGCTTCGCGTCACGAAGCAGAGAACTCAACGCGGTGGCAAGTTACTGATTGGCAATTTGCAGACCGCGTCCGGCGTACATAAGCCGCCGGTGCCAGGATGCGCCTGTCAGGATGTCGCGGTGGGGCAGGAGCGCTATTATTCCTTTTCCTTGCCCGACATCATGTCGAAATAGGTCCGGCGCGACTTGTCCTCTCCCGCGCCATAGGCATAGCTCGGCGAAGGCGTTTGATAGCCCGGCGGCGGCTCGACCAGCGACTGGCGCGGCGGCTCGCTGGTGAATTGCTTGGTCTCGCCTTTGCCGCCCTTCATCATGTTCCACAGGCTGCCGGTGAAACCGAGCTCGGAGGGGCTGAGCGACGGGTTGCCGTTGGTGCCCGGCTGGATCGGGTCATTGCTCGTCCGGGGGGCTGCGGCGACCTCGCCGGCCTTCATCTCGGCGGGCGTCAACGGCCGGGCGGCCTGCCAGTTCTCCGTTTCCTTGGTAGCCTTCTTGCGCGCGGCGATGGCTTCCTTGCGGCGCTTCTCCTCGGGGTCCTTGGGCCAGTTCGGTGCATTCTTGGCCTGGGTTGCCGGAGGCGGCAGGTCGAGCTTGGGCGGCACGACGAGCGGCGAGCGCTCGCGGTATTCGATGCCGGGCTTTTCCATGCTCTTGGCGCCGATGCCGGACATCAGATTGTCGATGATCTTCTCTTCGAAGGTCATCCCGTCATCATCATCGTCGTCGTCACCGGCACGGACCGGGCCTGCCGTCATGACGAGGCCGATGCCGAGCGCGACAGCGGACAATTTCAACGCCCGCCAGAACCCCGCTTTGGGGTCTCGAACCATCAAACCGCTGGTCTCGGAGCTGCGCATCACTGTACCTGTTCCATATTGTGGCAGATTGCTGCACTTTGCCGCTCACACGCGGCCAATCCTCGCAAAAAGCAGGGTTCCACCTGCCGGTCCGTATCGGCCGGGATCAGGGCGCTTTTGCGGCGGGTACCCCCAGGAAGGAATCATACAATAGCGCCGCCACCCCGACAACGATGGCCACGTCCGCGAGGTTAAACACATACCAATTATAGGTATTTCCGGCGATCTCGATGTGGAACAGGGCGAAATCGACCACCGCGCCATAGGCGAAGCGGTCGATGCCGTTGCCGATCGCACCGCCGATGATCAGCCCGAGTGCGACCGTCGCGAGCAGGGTGTGCGAGCGGGCCATCCAGATCGCCAGGGCGACCACTGCGACGACCTTGACCGCCATCAGCGCGATCTGCGCCGACTGGCTGTCGTTCTGGAGCCAGCCGAAGCTGATGCCGATGTTCCAGGCCAGCACCAGGTCGAAGAACGGCATCACCTTCACCACGCCCTTACGGGCGAGGTCGAACCCGTTCAGCAGCCACAGCTTCGAGGCCTGGTCGGCCACGAGCGTGACGATGGCCGCGAGGATGCCGGCGCGAAGCGGGGTCATGGCCGGGATCAGACCCCCACCCCCAGCGCCTTCCATTCGCGCAGCGCCTGGGCGTCGCGCGGGGTGACGTCGGGGTATTCAGGATCTTCACCGACCATGGGCGAGATCTTCCAGGAGCGGGCGCATTTGGTGCCGACCGCTCTCTCGACGACGACCGCGACGCCGGGCACGGCATCGAGACGGAACGCACCCGCCGGCGCCTCGCCCTCACGCACCTCGTAGTTCGAGGTGATGCAGACCTCGGCGAGATCGGTGTCGAACAGCGTCGCCAGCATGTCGCGGTCGGCGACATAGATCACCGGGGAGGCCTCGAGCGACGAGCCGATGTTCTTGGCGGCACGTTCGAGCTCCAGCGCGCCGGTGACGACGCGGCGGACGTTGCGGATCGTCTCCCACTTCGCGGCGAGCTTGTCGTCGCGGAGCGTCTCGATGCCTTCGGGAAACAGGGTCAGATGGACGGAAGGCTCCGCGTTCGGCCGGAACATGCGCCAGGCTTCATCGGTCGTGAAGCTCAGGATCGGCGCGAGCCATTTCAGGAGGGCATCGCACAACAGGTCGATCGTGGTGAGCGCGGCCTTGCGCGCCGGCGAGGACGGCGGGTCGCAATAGAGCGTGTCCTTGCGGATATCGAAGTAGAACGCCGACAGCTCGGAGTTCATGAAGGCCGCGAGGCTCGCGACCACGGTCTTGTAGTCGAAGGCGGCATAGGCCTTGCGAACGGTTTCGGCATGGCCGGCCAATTCGTGCAGCATCAGCCGCTCGAGCTCGGGCATCTCGGCATAGGCGACCTTCTCGCTCGCCTTGAAGTGATGCAGCGTACCGAGCATCCAGCGGATCGAGTTGCGCAGTTTGCGATAGGTCTCGATGGTGTTCTTCAGGATCTCCGGGCCGATGCGCTGGTCGTCGGCATAGTCGGTGGCGCAGACCCACAGGCGCAGGATGTCCGCGCCCGAATCCTTGATCACCTTCTGCGGCTCGACGGTGTTGCCGAGCGACTTCGACATCTTGCGCCCGTTCTCGTCGAGCGTGAAGCCGTGGGTGAGCACGATGTCGTAGGGCGCGCGGCCCCGCGTGCCTGCGCTTTCCAGCAGCGAGGAATGAAACCAGCCGCGATGCTGGTCGCTGCCTTCGAGATACATCACGGTGTCGTTGCCGCCGTCGATCTTGCGGACGATGTTGCCGAGCTGCGGGAAGTTCTGGCGATCCTCGAGCACGAAGGCGTGCGTGGAGCCCGAATCGAACCAGACGTCGCAGATGTCGTCGACCTTCTTCCAGTCCTCGCTCGCGCGGGACCCGAGGAAGCGTTCGCGGGCGCCGTCCATGTACCAGGCGTCGGCGCCTTCCTCCATGAAGGCTTCGGCGATACGCTGGTTGACGATCTCGTCCTGCAGGATCTCGGCCGAGCCGTCGCTCTTCTCGCGCACGAACACGGCGATCGGCACGCCCCAGGCGCGCTGGCGCGAGATCACCCAGTCCGGACGATTGGCGATCATGCCGTTGATGCGGTTCTCGCCCGACGGCGGCACCCATTGCGTGACCGAGATCGCGTGCAGCGCGCGGGCGCGCAGCGTGTCGCCCTTCTTCGCATGGCCGTCATCGCTGATGTCCTTGTCCATCGCGATGAACCATTGCGGCGTGTTGCGGAAGATCACCGGCTTCTTCGAGCGCCAGGAGTGCGGATATTGATGCTTGAGGCGGCCGCGCGCGAGCAGCTTGCCGCCTTCGATCAGAGCCTTGATCACGGCCTCGTTGGCATCGCCCTTCTCGCCCTTGTCGTTAAGCACGCGCTTGCCGATGAAGCCGGGGGCCTGCGCGGTGTAGGCGCCGTTCTCGTCGACGGTGTAGGGGATCGCGGTCGGGATGCCGCGCGCATCGAGCTCGCGGGTGTTGGCCGTCCAGACGTCGAAGTCCTCGCGGCCGTGGCTCGGCGCGGTGTGCACGAAGCCGGTGCCGGTATCGTCGGTGACATGCTCGCCGGCGAGCAGCGGCACGATGAACTCGTAACCGCCACCGAACCCGCGCAGGGGATGGGCGCATTCGACAGCATCCAGCGTGTCGCCGGGAATGTCGCGCACCTTCTCGTAAGACGTGACGCGCGCCTGCTTGAACACCTCTGCGGCGAGCGCATCGGCCAGGATCAGGAGATCGCCGGTCTTGGCCCAGTTGTCGGCGGGCGCATCCGTCACCTTATAGAGGCCGTAGGCGATCTTCGGCGAGAACGAGATCGCGCGGTTGCCGGGCAGCGTCCAAGGCGTGGTGGTCCAGATCACGACGGAGGCACTGGCGAGTGCGCCATGCGCCGGTGACGTGACGGGAAACTTCACCCACACCATGTCGGAGGTGTAGTCCTCGTACTCGACCTCGGCTTCCGCAAGCGCGGTCTTCTCGACCACGCTCCACATCACCGGCTTGGAGCCGCGATACAGCGTGCCGTTGGTCGCGAATTTCATCAGCTCGCGGGCGATCTGGGCTTCGGCCGGATAGCTCATCGTCTGATAGGGATGATCCCAGTCGCCGATGATGCCGAGCCGCTTGAACTCCTCGCGTTGCACGTTGATCCAGTGCGTCGCATAGGCGCGGCATTCCTTGCGGAACGCCACCATCGCGGCGGAGTCGCGGAAATCGGGCTTCTGCTTGCCCTTCTTGCGGTAGTTCTCCTCCTCGATCTTCCATTCGATCGGCAGGCCGTGGCAGTCCCAGCCCGGCACGTAATTGGAGTCGAAGCCGAGCATCTGCTGGCTCTTGGTCACGACGTCCTTGAGGATCTTGTTCAGCGCGTGCCCGATATGGATGTTGCCGTTGGCGTAGGGCGGGCCGTCATGCAGCACGAATTTGGCGCGGCCCTGAGCTTCCCGGCGCAGCTTGTCGTAGAGGCCGATGTCGTTCCAATACTTCAGCAGTTCCGGCTCGCGCTGCGGCAGGCCGGCGCGCATCGGGAAATCCGTCTGCGGCAAATAAAGGGTCTTGGAATAGTCTTTGGCGTCGTACTTTTGCGGCTTTTCGGACATGGGGCTGACTGGCTCGGAAGGGCGCGGAAACGGATAGCGACTGGAATCGCGGGGTGAAACGACGAAATCCCGGTCTTGCGCCGAGCCTTTAGGCTCAGGCGGAAGCCGGGCCGCTAATCCCTATGATGCACCGCGCAAACATGGGCTCTCCATAGCAGGGGGCCAAGGGAAGCGCAAAAGGTAGAAGCGCAAAAGGTTCGGCGGGCCGGATTTGGGCCTCAATCGATGGTGCCAAGCCGCGGAAACGCGTCCGGGGCGGCGGCCAGCATGGCGCGGGCGCGGGCGGAATCGTCGTCCATCTGGCGGATCAGGGCCTCCAGGCTGTCAAATTTCAGCTCCTCGCGGATGAATCCGACGAAGGCGCAGTCGAGCGTTTGTCCGTAGAGGTCGCCCTTGAAGTCGAACAGGAAGATTTCAAGCAGCGGCGCGCCATTATCAAAGGTCGGACGGCGGCCGAAGCTTGCCACCCCGTCCAGCCGCTCGGCGCCGCGGCCGACCCGCACCGCATAGATGCCGTGCTTGAGGCCGCAATTGGCATCGAGGCGGATGTTGGCGGTGGGATAGCCGAGGTCGCGGCCACGCTTCTCGCCGTGGATCACCTCGCCGGTGATGAACCAGGGGGCGCCCAGCATGGTGGTGGCCTCGTCGATCAGGCCCTCGGCGAGCGCGATCCGGATGGCGCTGGAAGAGACCGGCCGCTCGTCGATGTCGACATGGGCCTGCACGTCGACCTCGATGCCGAGCCGGGGCGCCTCGTTGACAAGGAGACTCGGCGAGCCGACGCGACCCTTGCCGAAATGGAAGTCGTAGCCGACCGCGATGCCGCTGACGCCGAGGCGCCCGATCAGGTCATGGTGAATGAAGTCTTGCGCGCTGGTCCCGGCCCTGGCCTTGTCGAAGGTCATGACCACGGCGCCGGCGAGCCCGGTGCCGGCCAAAAGCCGCAACTTGGCCGGCTCGTCCGTCAGGCGGAATTGCGGGGTGTTCGGGCTGAAAAACCGGCGCGGATGCGGCTCGAAGGTCAATGCCAGCGCAGGACGGCCATGCGCCCGGCCCATTTCCAGGGCGGCTGCGATCACTGCGCGATGGCCGAGATGAACGCCGTCGAAATTGCCCATGGCGACCACGGCGCCCCTCAAAATCGCGGAATCCGGCGTTGTGTCGCGGATAACGGTAAAATGCGGGACCATCAGGGGAATTCTCGAAGCGGCAGGACCGGTCCGGACCGTGGCTTGACCGGCCGGACGAAGTCAAGCGGCAGGGGAGGCGACCGCATGAACATCATTTCAGTCCTTCGGAGGCGCCCCCAGTTAACGCGCTGTTTAACGCCTTGGTGCTAGTCCTTGAAATGTGGAACAGCGGGGCTCCGGCCCCGGTGGGTCCGATCGTAATATTTCCTGGGTTTGCGTTGGGGGAGTCGAGATGGCGGTTGATTTGTCGATGTCGGTTCTGGTGGTTGATGACTACAGCACCATGATCCGTATCATCAGGAATCTCCTGAAGCAGCTTGGCTTCGAGAATATCGATGA
The DNA here is from genome assembly GCF_029953005.1 of Bradyrhizobium sp. Mp27. Lineage (NCBI taxonomy): Bacteria > Pseudomonadati > Pseudomonadota > Alphaproteobacteria > Hyphomicrobiales > Nitrobacteraceae > Bradyrhizobium > Bradyrhizobium sp. Mp27. The sequence continues at coordinate 48,709 of NZ_JASAUS010000038.1, forward strand.
TGCAAGCGACGGTTCGGCGGCGCTGAACAAGATGCGTGGCAAGAAGTACGGGCTCGTGATTTCCGATTGGAACATGGAGCCGATGACGGGTTACGACCTGCTGCGCGAAGTGCGCGCGGATCCGAACCTCGCCACCACGCCCTTCATCATGATCACTGCGGAATCGAAGACCGAGAACGTGATCGCGGCCAAGAAGGCCGGTGTGAACAACTACATCGTCAAGCCGTTCAACGCGGCGACGCTGAAGACCAAGATCGAAGCGGTCTTCCCGGATATGGCGAGCGCGTAAGCGCGCTCTTCGCCGGACAATTATCTTCCATTTGGAACGTCATGCCCCGGGCTTGTCCCGGGCATCCGCGTTTGCGGGTGCCAAAAGGCGTGGATGGCCTGGGCGTAGGTGCGCGGAAGCGACGCCGTCCTTCGCCGGCTATGCCCGGCCATGACGCCGGCTGGGGCTTAGCAATTCGTCTAAGTCGGCGTCGGTTCAAGCCGCAGCCGTCACCACTTCAATTCGCGCATCAGCGCCTTCGGCGGGTGGCCGAACAACTCCATCACCGATTTCGGGTCGAGCTGGTCGAGGCCCTCGAACTCCTCGGCATGGATGCCGCGGGTGACGAACAGGCAGTCGATGCCGAATTCGCGCGCGCCGGTGAGGTCGGTGCGGACGGAATCGCCGATTGCCAGCACCTTTTTCCGGTCGATCATGTGGCCCTGGCGCTCGCCCGCGAGCATCATCGCGCGCTCGTAGATCGGGCGATGCGGCTTGCCGTAGAAGATCACCTCGCCGCCGAGTTCGCGATAGAGTTCCGCGATCGCGCCGGCGCAATAGATCAGCCGATCGCCGCGCTCCACCACGATATCAGGATTGGCGCAGACCAGCGTCAGCTTGCGCTCGCGCGCCTTCAGCATCATGCCGCGATAGTCTTCTGCCGTTTCGGTCTCGTCGTCATAGAGGCCGGTGCAGACGATGTAGTCGGCCTCCTCCAGCGGCGCGGTCGTCGCATCGAGGCCGCGATAGATCGAGTTGTCGCGCTCGGGTCCGAGCCAGAACATCTTGCGGCCGGGATGCTCGGCGACATAGAGCCGCGTCAGGTCGCCCGACGAGACGATCGCGTCATAGGTCTCGTCCGCGACGCCGAGCTTGCGCAATTGCCGTTGGACGGAGTCGGCCGGGCGCGGGGCATTGGTGATCAGGATCACCGTACCGCCGCGGCTGCGATAGGTATGCAGCGCCTCGCAGGCCTCGGGGAAGGATTCCAGGCCGTTGTGAACCACGCCCCAGATGTCGCTGAGCACAACGTCAACGCCGCCCACGAGCTCGCGCAGGCCTTCGGCGAAATGCAGCGTGGTCATGATGCGTGCGGCCGATCAGATCCGGCGCGCGAGCGCCGCGTTGCCGGTGATACGTTGGGCTGGAGGCGCTGAAGACGTCGCGCCAGATGTCGCGCCTTGGCTGGGAGAAGCGGAGCCATTGGATCCCTGAATTTCCTGCGCCGGGTTCGGCGAGGCCCCGCCGGTAGCAGATGCCCCCTCAGGCCGCAATGGCCGGGGCGGCGCGAACAGGAACCCCTGACCGAACCGCACGTCAAAGTCGAGCAAATCGACCACCGCGCGCTCGCCCTCGATCCGTTCGGCGATCAGGTCGATGCCGAAGCGGCCAAGCAGGTCGGAGAGGTCGGAAGGGTGGATGTCCGAGGTCGAGGCCTGCCTGGGGTCGAGCAGCAGGGACGCCGGCACCTTGATGAAGCGCACGCTGCGATCGGCGAGTTCGCGCGGCTCGATCCTGAGGTCTGTGACATGGTCGATCGAGAAGCGGAAACCGCGCTGGGCGAGCGCCGCGAGGTTCTCGGTCTCGGCCGGGCCGAGATTGCGGAAGGTCGACTGCTTGAACTCCAGCACCAGCGAGGGCGCCAGCGCCCGGTTGGCTTCGAGGAAGTCGAGGCACTGCGCGAAGCTGGTGGAATTGCCGAGCGTGGAGGCCGCGACGTTGCAGAACACGCCGACATCCTTGTTGCGCACCATCAGGCGCCGCAGCACCTGCACACAGCGCAGCATCACCATGTTGTCGATGCGTCCGATCAGACCGGAGGCTTCGGCGATGCTGATGAATTCCTCGGCGGCGATCAGCTGGTCGCGCTCGTCGCGCAGGCGCGTCACGGCTTCGTAGAACCGCACCTTGCGCTGCGGCAGCGTCACCATCGGCTGGAGGAAGATGTCGATGCGGTTCTCGTCGATGGCGTTGCGCAGTGTCGCCAGTAACTGGGTCTGGTTGCGGCCATTGGCCGTCTGAACCGGAACGGCGGCCTGGCTCTGGATCGCCGGTGCTGGCCGCGGCGGCGGTGCGGGCAGCGGCGGAGGGGCGGCCGGCCGCTCCTCGAAGGCCGCAATCAGGTCGAGCGGCGCCTCCGGCTCTGTCCGGGCGACCGGAGCGGGGGCGGGGGTCGGCGCGGCCCCGGCCAAGAGGTCTTCATGGGCTGACACGGTGGTGGCGAGCTGCCTGACCAGCCCGCCGAGCTCGTTGATCTCGCCGACCACGGACTGGATCCGGTCGGAGTTGGTCGAATTGGCCGAGGCGATGCGCCCCTCCATCGCCGCGAGCCGGCGGCCGAACTCGGCGACCTGGCGGGCGAGGTCGGCGGTGCCGCGCGAGAGGTCGGCGATCTGGCCGCCGACGTCACTGCGGTCGCGCAGCCGCATCGAGACCGCGTTGTAGAGGATCAGGAAGGTCAGCGCGGTCAGCGCCACGATGGCGGATTCGGTTCCGCTGATGCCGGCGACCGAGTAGAGGACAAGCCCGAGCGAGGCCGCGACCAGAACCATGCAGATGGCGATGAAGATCGTCGAAATGCGAATCATACCGCGCGTTACGCCTCAAAGAGCTGACTGCCTCATCCGGGAAAACACGGGTCAGTGTGCGAACCCGTCACGCCTCATGCTCCCCCAAGCCAAGCGACCTTAACATCATTGTTGATTCGAGGGGATAGCGGCCTGTTCGCGGCGCCGGAGCATGATCCGGAAAAGTGCGCAGCGGTTTTCCCTTGCGAAACGCGGAACGCGTTTGCGCGGAGATCATGCCCAGACAGTCTAGGTCAGGCCGGCCCGGCGAAAGGCTTCGAGGTAGTGCTCGCGGTCGGCGGCGAGCCTGATCGGCATGAACTCGGCGATCCAGGCGAGCGAGACGTTGGGCTGGGCACGGCGGAGTTCCTTCAGCGCCGCGCGGGCGGTCTCGGTTTGCCCGGCCATCGCCGCGGCCGCGGTCAGCACCCGGTGCCCGCCGACGAAGTCACTGCGCTGGCGCAGGGCCTCCTGCGCGAGCCGGATCGCTTCCGAATAGTCCCTGCCGAGGAAGCGGGCAAAGGCGGCGATGCCGAAATAGACCGGCGCATAGGGGTCGCGCGGGCTGAGGCGGATCGCCCGCCGCGCGGCGTCGTCGGCATCCCGCCAGCGGCCGCAATAGCTGAGCGTCAGGCCATAATAGCCCTGCGCCAGCGCAAAGTTCGGATTGAGCCGCAGCGCGGTCTCGAACTCGGCAAGCGAATCCTCGAACCGGCGTGCGAACAGATCGACATGGCCGAGCGCATTATGCGCCCAGGCATCCTGGTCGTCCGCGCGGATCGCGGCCCGCGCTGCGCGCTCGGCCACCGGCAGCGCCGCGGCCATCTCCATCCAGCCCATATGTGCCGTGAACATGTAGCTGGTGCCGAGCAGCCCGAGCGCCTTGCCGTAGTTCGGGTCGAGCGCGATGGCCTTTTCGAGCAGGGCTCGCGCCGCGACGTGATCCTGCCGCGTCACGCGCCAGTAATGGGAGAGGGCGCGCATCAGAAGGTCCCACGCGTCCAGGCTGTCGGGCGGCTTGCGCTCGGCGCGAAAATTCTCCGCGGCATAGAGTTGCGGCTCGATCGCGGCGACGATGCGTTCGGTGATCTCGTCCTGTACGGCGAAGACGTCGGCGAGCTCGCGGTCGTAGCGTTCGGCCCAGAGATGGCTGCCGGTGGCGACATCGTTGAGCTGCGCGGTGATGCGGACGCGATCGCCTTCCTTGCGGACGCTGCCCTCGACGACATAGCGCACGCCGAGCTCCTCGGCGACCTGCCGCAGGTGAACCGTGCGGCCCTTGTAGATGAAGGAGGAGTTGCGCGCGATCACGAAGAACCAGCGCAGCTTCGACAGCGCGGTGATGATGTCCTCGCTGATGCCGTCGGAAAAATAATCCTGCTCGGCCTCGCCGCTCATGTTGGTGAAGGGCAGGACGGCAATTGCGGGACGATCGGGCAGCGGCAATTCCGTCGGCGTTGCGATGGGCGGCTTGCCCGGCGCCGACGATGAGGCTGCCGCGGAGCGTTCGGTCACTTCGCCGACGAACCGCACGCCTTTGCGCGCGACGGTGCGGATAAGCCGCTGCTCTTCGCCATTGTCATTGACCGCGCGCCGCGCCGCGTTGATCCGGCTGGTCAGCGTCGATTCCGAGACAACGCGGCCATTCCAGATCGCGTCGAGCATGTTGTCCCGCGTCACCACGCGCTCGCGGTTACGGACCAGATAAAGCAGGAGATCGAACACCTGGGGCTCGAGCGCGACGAGCGTCTCTGCCCGCCGCAATTCGCGGCGCGCGGGGTCGAGCACAAAGTCCTCGAAATGAAATGTCACGCCGCCCTCGGCTCGCGCGGGGAAATCAAGGTGTTCTCAGCGTAAAATAACGCCACTCTCAAGGCCAGCGAGCCGCATGCGCCCTATCGTCCCGGCGTCTTCAACCGCAGGAGAATTGCCATGTCGACATCCGCCGCGCTCAAGCCGGCCATCGCCCAACCCGATCTCGCCGCCGTCAAGCAGCGCCAGCACGGCGCCTGGTCATCCGGCGACTATGCCATTGTCGGCACCACCTTGCAGATCGTCGGCGAGCAGCTCTGCGAGGCGCTCGACTTGCGTGCCGGCAGCAAGGTGCTTGATGTCGCCGCCGGCAATGGCAATGCGACGCTGGCCGCCGCGCGGCGCTGGTGCGACGTCACATCGACCGATTATGTTCCCGCGTTGCTCAAGCGGGGACGCGAACGGGCCGCGGCGGAACATCTGATGGTCGAATTCCGTGAAGCGGATGCCGAAGCGCTGCCGTTTGCGGATGCCAGCTACGACGTTGTGCTCTCGACCTTCGGCGTCATGTTCACGCCGGATCAGGACAAGGCGGCGTCCGAGCTCGCGCGGGTCTGCAAGTCCGGCGGCAAGATCGGCCTCGCCAACTGGACGCCCCAGGGCTTCATCGGTCAGCTCTTCAAGACCATCGGCAGGCATGTGCCGCCACCAGCGGGCGTGAAGTCGCCAGCCTTGTGGGGTACGCCGGGGCGGCTCGAAGAGATGTTCGGCAGTCAGGCCTCCGAGATCGCCGCCGAGCCCAGGATGTTCGTCTTCCGCTATCGCTCGCCGGAGCACTGGCTCGAGGTTTTCAAGTCCTATTACGGGCCGATGCTGAAAGCGTTCGCGGCGTTGGAGGAGACCGGCCAGGCCGCGCTGCGGCGTGATCTCATGGCGCTGCTCGGCGAGTTCAACCGTGCCGACGACGGTACGGTGGTGGTGCATAGCGAGTATCTGGAGACAGTGATCAGCAAGCGCTGAATTGCTGTCGTGATCCGGTCAGGCCGAGCCCCGGCCTGACCGCCGGCAATCAGGATGGCGCGGCGGCGCCGACCGTGTCGGCCGAGACGGCCTGCCGGGTGCCGAGCGGCTTGGGTGGCCCGGTGGTCGTATCCCGAACGGTCTGCCGTTCGATCTCCGAGTTCAACTCGGCCCCGAACATGATGACGATCGCCGACATCCACATCCACATCATCAAGCCGATCGCCGCGCCGAGCGAGCCGTAGGTCGCGTTGTAATTGGCGAATTCCGAGAGATACCAGGACAGGAGCGCCGAGCCGGCGATCCAGAGGATGGCGGACGTCACCGCGCCGAGGCTCAGCCATTGCCAGCGCGGCGCGTCGCGGCTGGGTGCGAAGCGATAGAGAACGGCAAGCGCTGCCAGCAGGATGACGAACAGCACCGGCCATCGCGCGAGAGCGACGATCAGTTTGCTTTCGGGCGCGATGCCGAGATGGTTGAGGGCGAGCGGGAAGGCGACCACGGTGCCCACCATCAGCAGCAGCGCCGCGATGCCGCCGACGGTGAAAGCCAACGACACGGTGTTCAGCCGGACGAAGCTGCGCTTTTCGCGCTCCTCATAGGCGACGTTGAGGGCATCGAAGATGGCTTTGACGCCCGCATTGGCGCTCCAGATCGCGAGCAAGAGGCCAAACAGGAAGGTGACACCCAGGGCGGTATTGCCGTTGGACACCACGCGAGCGACCTGGTCCTCGACGACCTGGAACGCGCCCTCGGGCAGCATCATCGCGAGCGAATGCAGGTTGGAACTGATCGTCGAGGGATCGGCGAACAGGCCGTAGGATGAGACCAGCGCGGTCACGGCGGGAAAGATCGCGAGCAGCCCGAAGAAGACGACGCCGCCCGCGGTCGCGAGCAGGCGATCGTCGTCGATGCGCTGATAGGTGCGCCAGAAGATGTCTTTCCAGCCCGCCCACGGGATCGCGAAAGGGCTTTTTGCGCGCCGGCCGTGGCCGGGCTGCATCGCTGCGCCCGCCGGGCTCGTTTCCGGCGAATTTGCTTCATTGTTGCGATGGTCTTGCGGAGGCCCCGACCGGATGGGGCCGGGCTCCTGAAAGTAGCGTTCCGCAGACAACACGAACACGGCGGTGGCGGCGACGAGCAACCAACTGTCGAGGTGCTCGGCGTGCCGCGCGCGCATTTCAAGCGTCCAATCTGTGGCCGTGCCGGCGCCGGCGTGCGGCCGTGAAGCCCAACAGCCCGACGGCTGCGAGCATCAGACCCAGCTGCACGGGCCGGTTGGTCCGGGCCGACACGGCGTTGCCGCCACGGCCACGTTCGCCCGGTGCAAGCGGCACCAGCGGAATCGTCGTTGCGACCTCTTTCACCGCCTGCTTGACGGTTCCGCGCGGGATCCGCGGGGTGGCGATCGCAACGCGCATGCGGCTGACAAGCGGCACGACCGGCTTGTCCCGACGCTTCATTTGGGCCAGAGCCACGCCGGCGCAGGATGCGGCCAGCACCAGGAGCACGGCCGCGACGACACCGAAGCCCCAGAATTGTCCGTGGGTGATTGCCACCCAACGATAAAGGGCCATCAGGCCGACAAAGAGGGTGGCGATCAGGAACAGCCCGGCCATTGCGAACAGTCCTGCCGCGACCGCATAGGATGTCGCGCGGCCCGTGGCCTGATTGGTGCGGTCGCGCAAGTACGATCGCGCGGCGCGCTTGAGATGATTGATCTTGAGCGCCATGCCGGCGCGCAGCAATTCCCCCGATGGCGCGAGCATGCGGACATCCTCCGAGAACGAAAAATTCGTCGGGGGATGAACGTGGCGGAATTTGACTTGTTCCGCGCGGAGCGCGGCTGCCGGGGCGGATCAGCCGAGATCGGCGGCCGCGATCCAGAACACCTCGCCCTCGGATTCCTCGGTGTCGAGCCAGAGCAGCGGCAGTTCCGGAAAGGCCTCGTCGACCAGTTCGCGGCCGCGGCCGATCTCGCAGATCAAGCCGCCATCCGGCGTCAGGTGATCGGGCGCATCGCGCAGGATCCGGCGCACCACGTCGAGACCGTCGGCGCCGCCGTCAAAGGCGAGCTTCGGCTCGGCCCGGCATTCCGGCGGCAGCGCCGCCATGCCTTCGGCATCGACGTAGGGCGGGTTGGTGATGATTAGGTCGTATCTGTTGTCACCGAGCGGGGCGAACAGGTCGCCGCGATGCAGACTGATCCGGTCATCGAGCCCGAATTCGCCGACATTTCGCGTGGCGACTTCGAGCGCGCCCTTGGAGATGTCGACGGCATCAACGGTGGCATTCGGGAAATGATGCGCGGCGAGGATGGCGAGACATCCAGAGCCCGTGCAGAGATCGAGCACGCGTTCGACGGCCGTGGGGTCGTCGATCAGCGAGCCCGCCTCGCCGTCGCCGCCGAAATGCGACTCCAGCAGCTCGCCGATGAAAGAGCGCGGAACGATGACGCGCTCGTCGACATAGAAGGGCAGGCCGCGCATGTAGATCTTGTTGACGAGATAGGCGGTCGGTTTGCGCGTGGTGACGCGCTTGTGGATGAGGTCGAGGATGGTCTTGCCTTCCGCCGACGTGACGCAGGCGTGGGCAAAGATCTCGAACTGATCGGGATGCAGATGCAGGGCTTCGCAGACCAGGAAGGCTGCTTCCGCGATCGGATCGGTCGTGCCATGGGCAAAGGAGAGCTTCGCCTCGGTGAAGCGGCTCACGGCGTAGCGGACGAAATCGAGCAGCGTGAGCAACTCGCCGCGGCCGACCTTCGCGAGTTTCGGTGCCGCGCGGCCGCGCGCGGTCTTCTTGGATGCTTTTGCCATCAGGATCGGGTCCAGCGTGCGGCGGCCTCGTCGTCACGGGCGTGGGCTTCGACCCAGCCGGTGCCGGTGGCGCTCTCTTCCTTCTTCCAGAACGGCGCGCTGGTCTTGAGATAATCCATCAGGAACTCGGCCGCCTGGAACGCTGCCTGGCGATGTTGCGAGGCCGTGAGCACCAGCACGATGTTCTGGCCGGGCATTAACCGCCCGACGCGATGAATGACGGTGACGCCGTTCAGCGGCCAGCGCGATGTAGCTTCGTCGGCATGGCGCTTGATCTCTTCCTCCGCCATGCCGGGATAATGTTCGAGCGTGAGGGCGGCGATCTTCGCGCTGTCCTCGTCGCCGCGGCAGATACCGGAAAAGCTCACGACCGCGCCGATGTCGGTACGGCTTCCGGTCAGGATCGCGATCTCGCGCGCGATGTCGAAATCGTCCTGCTGGATGCGGATGGTGACGGGGCAGGGGCTGACGGGGGCGGTCATGTTCTAGCCGCCGGTCATCGGCGGGAAAAACGCGATCTCGCGGGCGCCCGCGATCGCGGCGTCCGATTTGACGTGGGCATGATCGATCGCGGTGCGGATCACCTTCGGCTTCTCGAAGGCGTAGGCATAGGCCTCGCTCTGGCCGGACAGCCAGGCGATCAGCTCCTCGACGGTGCGCACAGTCGCCGGCGGCTCGATGGTCTCCTCGGCCTTGCCGACGCGCTCGCGCACCCAGGCGAAGTACTTCACCTTCATGCCTCATCCTCCTTGATGAGGTGATGGATGCCGGCGCGGAAATAGTCGTAGCCGGTGTATATGGTGAGGATCGCCGACGCCCAGAGCAGCGCCAGCCCGATCATCGAGACCACGGGCACCACCTCATCGCCGGCCGGGCCCGCGAGCAGGAAGCCGATGGCGATGAGCTGAACGGTCGTCTTCCACTTCGCAAGCTTGGTCACGGGAACGCTCACCCGCAACGCGGCGAGATATTCGCGCAGGCCCGAGACCAGGATCTCGCGGCACAGGATCACGATGGCGGCCCACAGCGACCAGCCATGGATGATGCCGTCGGCGGCCAGCATCAGCAGGCAGGAGGCGACCAGCAGCTTGTCGGCGATCGGATCGAGCATCCGGCCGAACGCCGATTGCTGATTCCAGATCCGCGCGTAATAGCCGTCGAGGTAATCGGTCACTGCTGCCGCGATGAAGATGGCGACCGCGACCCAGCGCAGCCACAGCGGCTGATCCAGAATCGACTGCGCATAGATGCACCCGACCACGACCGGGATCGCGGCGATCCGGCCATAGGTCAGGATATTCGGGAGGGACATCGCGCGGCTGGTCGTCCCTCGTGTCGTGGCGATGTTCATCCGTCCTACCAATACCGCTCGTGCCTGAAGGTCAACCGTCCCGCTCCCCAAATGGGGTGCAGCAGGCGACGACCATATGACCGCGGCCCCCTTAGTTCACCCCGGCTGGGGATGGAAATAGTCGAAAATCCTGCGAGCGCTCTCGGCGCTCACCCCCGGAACCTTGCCGAGATCGGCGATCGAGGCCCGCTCGATCTCCTTCAGGGTTCCGAAATGGTGCAGCAAGGCACGTTTGCGTGACGGGCCGATGCCCGGAATCTCCTGCAAACCGGCCTCGCGGATGTCCTTCTTGCGCAGCTTGCGGTGCGAGCCGATGACGAAGCGGTGGGCCTCGTCGCGCAAGCGCTGGATGAAGTAAAGCACGGGATCGCGCGGCTCCAGCTTGATCGCCTCGCGCTCCGGCATGAACAGGGTTTCGCGGCCGGCATCCCGGTCCGGTCCCTTGGCGACCGACATCAGCGACACCTGGGTCAGGCCGAGATTCGTAAAGATCTCCCGGACGGCGTTGAGCTGGCCGCGACCGCCGTCGATGATCACGAGGTCGGGCCATTGCGGGAAGTCGTCGTCCTTGGCCTTGCCGGCGGCGTCCTCGGGCGGATTGATCAGGCGCTTGAAGCGGCGCTCCAGCACCTCTTTCATCATCCCGTAATCGTCGCCCGGCGTGAGCCCTTCCGACTTGATGTTGAACTTGCGGTACTGGTTCTTCACGAAACCATCGGGGCCGGCGACGATCATGGCGCCGACCGCATTGGTGCCCTGGATGTGGCTGTTGTCGTAGACCTCGATGCGCTTGGGCGAATGCGGCAGGCTCAGCGTCGTGGCCATGGCGTCGAGCAGCCGGCCTTGCGTCGCGGTGTCCGCGAGCTTGCGGCCGAGCGCCTCGCGCGCATTGGTCAGCGCGTGGGCGACCAGCTCCTTCTTCTCGCCGCGCTTGGGCGTGGAGACCTCAACTTTGTGGCCGGCCTTGATCGACAGCGCATTGGCGAGCAGCTCGCTCTCCTCGATCTCGTGCGAGAGCAGGATGTTTTTCGGCGGCGGCTTGTCGTCGTAGAACTGGGCGAGGAACGACCCCAGCACTTCCTCCGGCGTATAGGTCTTCTCCGCGCGCGGGAAATAGGCGCGGTTGCCCCAGTTCTGGCCGGTGCGGAAGAAGAACACTTCGACGCAAAAGAAACCGCCCTCCTGGTGGACCGCGAACACGTCGGCTTCTTCCACCGTGCGCGGATTGATGCCCTGCTGCGACTGGATCGCCGACAGCGCGGCGAGGCGGTCGCGGTAAAGTGCCGCGGTCTCGAATTCGAGCTCGCCGGAGGCCTTCTCCATCTCGCCGGCAAGCTCCTGCTTCACCGCGTGGCTCTTGCCGGAGAGGAAGTCGGTCGCTTCGCGCACCAGCGTCGTATAGCCGGGGAAGTCGATCTCGCGGGTACAGGGGCCGGCGCAGCGGCGGATCTGGTAGAGCAGGCAGGGCCGCGAGCGGCTCTCGAAGAAGGAATCGGTGCAGGAGCGGATCAGGAACGCGCGCTGCAAGGCGGTGATGGTGCGGTTGACCGCGCCGGCGGAAGCGAACGGGCCGAAATAGCGCCCGGGCCGGGTCTGCGCGCCGCGGTGCTTGAGGATCTGCGGCGCCCAATGGTCGCCGGTGATCAGGATGTAGGGAAACGACTTGTCGTCGCGCAGCTGCACGTTGAAGCGCGGCCGGAGCTGCTTGATGAGGTTGGCTTCCAGCAGCAGCGCTTCGGTCTCGGTGTTGGTCGAGACGATCTCTACGGTCACCGTGGCTGCGATCATGCGCAGGATGCGCGCCGGTTGCGGCGCGCTCTGGCGCGCATAGTTCGACAAGCGCTTTTTGACGTTCTTGGCCTTGCCGACATAGAGCACGTCGGCATTGGCGCTGAGCATGCGATAGACGCCCGGCGAGGTGGGCGCGAGGCGGACCGCGCGCTCGATCGCCTCATGGCCGGTCGCCAGCGGTTCTTCGCCGACCGCGCCGCTCTCCTCCAGGATGTCAGGCAGCAGCGCGTCGTCCTCGTCCTCGCCAGCGGTGGTGGCGGGATCGAGGTCCGGCGGCGCCAGGCTCTCCGGCGGGGCGTCGGCCGTCATGCCGCGCGGAGATTTGCGCGCGCGTGCGTCGTCCGGATTGTCGGTGGAATCGTGAGCCATGATGCGAATTTAGGCGCTGGGGGTGCTGATTTGAAGTTCCAGCCTTGCGGCACACACAGGATGGCGGCGCGGTTCCGGGTAACACTTGCTTAAGCTTGTTAAGAGCACGGTAACCCGGCTTAACAGGCCTTTAACTTAAAACTCTCGATAAATCTTACGCGAAAAAGAGGAGGTTCCGTAACCATGCGATTTTGCCTCGCGCGGCGGCGCAGGCATCGCGGGGGGCGGCAGTTGCGTTGGAGAGTACCGATGAGGGGGTTCGTTGTAGGCGCAGCCGTGTTGGTTGCAGCCGGCTGGACAGCTTCGGCAGAGGCCGCCGATCTCAATTACGGGCAGGGTGCGCCCTACACCGTCAATCAGCCGCTCAATGCCTATAGCTGGGCCGGTCCGTATCTCGGTGCCAATCTCGGCTATGAGTGGGGCTCGGTGAGTAACTCGCCCGTCAAGCCCTCCGGTTTCGTCGGCGGTGTGCAGGCCGGCTACAATTTCCAGAACGGTCCATGGGTGTTCGGCGTCGAGGGCGATATCCAGGCCGCGGGCGCTGATGACACCTTCGCGCCGTGGAAGTTCTCCAACCCCTGGTTCGGCACGCTGCGCGGCCGCGCCGGCTATGCGTTCAGCAACGTGCTGTTCTACGGCACCGCCGGCCTCGCCTTCGGCGAGCTGCGCGCGCAGACATTCGGCTGGACGGAGTCGCACACCACCGCAGGCTGGACCATCGGTGCCGGCGCGGAAGTCGGCTTCGCGCCGAACTGGAGCGCCAAGCTCGAATATCTCTACATCGATCTGTCGACGAGCCAGTTCGCAATTACCGGCGTGTCAAACGGCTATAGCGCCAGCGTTGTGCGCGCAGGCGTGAACTATCACTTCTGATAGCTGAAGAAGAAACTACCGGACAACAGCCTCCCGGCCGCTCGCGGCCGGGATTTTTTCGCCAGGTGTTCGCTCGAAAACGCTCTAGGAGAGGATGACCAAATTGACCGCCTTTGGTCCCTTCCCCTTCTTGTCCGGCTCGACTTCAAAAGTAATACGCTGTCCTTCGGCGAGGTCTTTCAGTCCCGCCCGCTCCACAGCAGTAATGTGCACGAAGACGTCGCGGCCGCCGTCGTCGGGCTTGATGAAACCGTAGCCGCGCTCGCCGTTAAAAAACTTGACCGTTCCCGTCATGGCCATCGGGAAACTCCCCCTCATTGCTCCTCCGTCGCGACGCAGACTCACGTCACGACATGACCGGGCCTTACGAAGCCCGGGAGCTGGCCATCCTTGGGCGGACCTTTCTTTCGGTCCGATCGGATCTTTCTTAGGCCTTCACTCCGCCGCAACCATTCGCGGAAGCGGAACGTAAAGCCAGTCACGGAAACAGCATAATACGGTTCTCTGCAGATTGACTACCGCTCCTGCATCTTTTTCCCAAGAATGCCGGGGTGTTACGGTCTCGGCACCTCTAATCGGAATCTGGCAGCTCCACCCTGTCCGAGCGGTATCTCCAGCTCGGGCAGGATCGTCTTGAGCTCGCCATGCAGCGTGTATGGTGGATTGACGATCAACAATCCGGCGGAGGTGAGGGCGGCGCCATCAAGCTGCGGCGCGACACTGAATTCGAGACGCAGACATTTTCCTGGTGGTTTTGCTGCGGCTGCGAGCCGCGCCACTGATTGCACCAGCGTGTCGGTGGCGCGCCGGCTCTTGGCCGGATACCAGATTACATAGATACCGGTCGGCCATTTCGCGAAAGCCGCCGAGAAGGCGTCGCCGAGCTTTTCGAACTCGTCTTTCGCCTCGAACGGCGGGTCGATCAGCACGAGCCCGCGCCGTTCCTTCGGCGGCACGAAGGCCGGCAGCGCGACCCAGCCGTCGAGATCGACCACGCGCGCCTGTTCGTCGCGGCGCAGCACACCGATCAGCGCCTTGCGCGCCTTCGGCTCGAGCTCGCAGGCAACGAGGCGGTCCTGCGGCCGCAGCAGGCCGCGCGCGATCAGCGGCGAACCCGGATAGGCCTTGAGCTCGCCCTTCGGATTGTAGGCGCGAACGATGTCGAGATAGGGCTTGGCCAGCGCCACGGCGTCGTTCGACAGGCGCGCCTGCATCAGCCGAGCGACGCCGGTCAGCCATTCGCCGCTGCGGCGCGCCTCGTCGCTTTCGAGATTGTAGAGGCCGGCGCCGGCATGGGTGTCGATGACACGGAATGCCCCCGGCTTGTCCTGGAGGTAGGTAATGATGCGCGCGAGCACGATGTGCTTGATGACATCGGCGAAGTTTCCGGCGTGGAAGGCGTGACGGTAGTTCATGAGACAGGACTACGCTACGTCACGGCTTGAGCAAAGCGGCATGCGCGTCTGTCCCGGACGTGCTGCAACGCTCTTAGCGTTGCGGGCCAGGGGCCGGGGTTTGGATTCCCATGCAGCATGGGCCCCGATTCTGCAGCGCACCGCCGAAGCGGCGCTGCGTCCGGGGCACGCGCACTTGGACTACCCACCTCTGATCGGCGGCATCGTCACCTGGTCGCGGCGGCAGGCGCGGCGCTCGATCTCCTCGCAGGCCCGGAATTGCAGGTCCTTGCTGAGGCAGATGCGGACCTCGGAGAGCCTGGTCCGGTTGCAGGTGACCGAGATGGCCGCGTTGCTCAGGCCCGCATTGGCCTTGATAAAGGCTCCCTCCACCTCGCCCGGCGCCACGGTCTTGGCCTGCGACAGTTCGAGATATTCCGCCGGGATCTTGATCGCGGCGCGCGCCTTTCGGATCGTCTCGAAATAATTGCGGCTGTCGAGCCCGGAGCAGGTGCCGTGCTTGTCCCACTCGTTGAAGATCAGCCCCGGCGCCGGCATCAAATCGAGCATCGAGGAGACGATGTTGCGGTTCAGGCGTGGCGACGGCCGCTGGCAATATTCGGGGAAGCCGTTCTCATATTGCGGCCACAGCCCGTGCACCACGAACGCGTAGGGCCGCCCGCTGCACTGCATCTGCGAGCGACCACCGCCGCCGCGGTTGCGCTCGGACGCCTCCTCGCAGAACGAGGGCGACCATGACAGCGACAGCACATAGAAGTCGAATTCGCCGGGCGCGTTCTGCCGTTTGTCCTGGGCCTTCGCGCCGCCCGGCAGCGCGACCAGCCCGGCGGCAAGAACCAGGGGAAGGGTCAGTGAGATCACGAGACGGGTGAACGAATGCAATCTAAAATGAAACATGGCCACGCCCCTCAACTAGACTGTGCAATCAGCCTAGCAGGCAACAAGAACATTTCAAGAACGAAATTCGGGCCGGCCCGTCAGGCGCCTGATCAGTCCGATTCAGGCCTTTCGATCGAGGCTCAGGGCTTGGCGGCGCGGCAGGACGGATTGTAGGCCCAGTTGCGGTCGAGCCCGACCACGCACCATTCGACGCCATTGCCGTAGCCGGCGAAGCCGCCATCCTCGATGATCGAGAAATGCACCTTGCGCACCTTGCCGTCATTGAGCATGGCGTCGCCGGTGCAATAGCGGCGCGGAATGTTGTCGGACTGCCAGGGCCGGAACGCGATCTCGTGAACGGCGGCGAAGCCGGTGATCTTCAACGAGGAATTCCAGAACGAGCTTTCCTTCTCCCAGAACTGGGTGGCGATGGTCGGCAGCGCCCTCTCGCAATCGACGACGGCGCCGTCATAGCGCGGCCCGTTCAGCCAGAAGTTCAGCTCCAGCGGATTGGCGGCCCTGGCCTCGCCGAGCGACAGCGCCCCGAACATGAGGCCAAGCAAGGTGGCAAAGCGGAGCGATTTCAGGGGGAGGGCGCGCATGGGCAATCCGGACAGCTGGGTCTTGCGAAGGATGGACGGTGCCGCGAAGGCCGGGGCAGGTCAAGTGCAGCGCGGCAACACTTGGCCAAGAGTTGACCCTAACCTCGCGGCCGGCGGGGCATCAGTTCTTTTCATGGACCTCCCGGCACCGTAAACTGGCGCCAACCAATTGGAGTGACGGGAATGCGAATCATTGCGGCCGCGGGCCTTCTTGCCCTGGGGATGATGGCCAGCCAGTCGGCACGCGCCGATATGCTGCCGGTGCCTCCGTTCAAGGGCAACGACACCGGCGGCATCATCGCTTATTCGCTGGCGACCCAGGCGGATGCGCGGCAGGTCGCGGTCGATCACTGCGCGCGCTACGGCAAGGTCGTGAAATTCCTCGCGGTGCAGGCCTTTGAGGGCGGCTATATCTCGTTCTCCTGCCGTTGGGTGCCCTATGGCGCTGCCCAACAGCCGATCCGCACGCTGTACTGAGGCGCTTTCGGAACGTCGGGAGCTTCCCACATGACGCGCAAGCTCGCTTTGCTCGGCTCGGCCCTTTGTCTTGTGATGTCGGCAGGCAGCGCCAGCGCCGACGATCTGCCGGTGCGCAAGGCCGGTCTCTGGGAAATGAAGATGGTCAGGACCGGCACGCCCATGCCGGAGATGACCATGCAGCACTGCACCGACGAGACCGTCGACAAGGAGATGAACAACAACGTCTCCCCGATGGCCAAGCAGATCTGCACCAAGCAGGACATCAAGAAGACCGCGACCGGCTATGTCAGCGATTCCGAGTGCAACGTCGCCGGCATCAGCACGACCTCGCATGCCGAGATCACGGGCGATTTCAACTCGGCCTATACGGTGAAGACCTCGTCGCATGCACAAGGCGGCGCCGTCGGCGCAGCAGGCCGCGACACCACGATGCAGCTCGAAGCCAAGTGGCTCGGGGCCTGCAAGCCCGACCAGAAGCCCGGCGACATCGTGATGCCCGGCGGCTTCAAGATGAACGTGCGCGACATGGACAAGCTGAAGGCGTTGTTGCCGAAGTAGGTTTGTCTTCCCCTCTCCCCTTGTGGGCCTGTTGCGTAATTCGTCAATTGTGATTCCCTAAGGCAAAGCCTCGGAGGGTAGCGATGGCGGTCAAGCGGACGGGACAGCCGAGCTTTGTGGA